>CAZVRN010000204.1:0-6191 GCA_964629485.1 uncultured Thermodesulfobacteriota bacterium
CTATTATGTCAAAATTGATATAATTATCCCCCCGCCTTTAAACGATTTCAATGGTTTTTAAAGTCCGGTTTTATTTATGAGCCTCTCAGGCAGGCGGCGAAAAAAAGGGGTATTTTTAACTTTTCGTCAAAAAATGGGCCGGCTGCCCTTTACCTCGTGCAAAGGGCGGACCGGCCCGTATCATTTCTGAGTGTCGTGGGTTAATCAGTTGATCAGTCCTTGATCCCCGCGAGACGCTTGACCAAATTTTTCTTCTCTTCAATGTTGTACTGCGTGGTAATGGCAATAGCTTCCATGACCGGGGACCCGCCGCCGTGATAGCTCCCGATAAGATTGATGCCGCCGGTGGCGGAGCAGAGCTGATCACCAACGTAACGCCACAACTGGGCCATGTTTTCGGATGAAACTTTCGGGTTCCTCTTGATGTACTTGTTCAGGAGGTCCTTGATCTCCGGGTTGACAAAATCGCCTTCGTAGGGGAAAGTGGCCGCTACGCCTCCGGAAATATCACACAGGATTTCGGCTTCGCGGAAGACCGCCTCACCGGTCAGACAGCGTCCGACGTTGCAGTAAATGGAGTTCGGGATGAAGCTCCCAGGACCATAAGGCACGAATCCCACGCCCGGCATGTAGACCTCTGGTTTGCCCAGGTCTGAAGCAGTATACCCGGCCGCATACCCCAGTTCGGAAGTCATAATTAATTCCGCTAACTTGGGCCCGACGTGCTTGGCTTTTTCAATGCCGTTATATTCCGCCGCCAGGGCGACCGTGCCGAGCATCAGGTCGCCAAGAGCCGGTTTACAGCCGGAGTAACTGTGGCGGTGGAAAAGGGCGAACAGAAGGGCCAGCACACCGCCGTGCTGGTATTCGCCTGCCAGGAAGACCCGGTCCCAGGGTACAAAGCAGTCATCAAAGATAACGTAAGAATCGGTTGCTCCAGGCATAAAGCCCCGGGGGAAGTGTTCGCGTTTGCGGTAGTTATGGATTGTAACGACCTGTTTTACACCATCCCAATCGCCAGGCACGGCAAAGGAAACCGCGTAATCTTTATCTTCAGGCGTAAGAGACCTGGTCGGTACCACGACAATCTCGTCAGCTACTGAAGCTTCCGAAATATGAAGCTTGCAGCCAGAGACCACAATACCGTCACTTTTTCGCTCCTTGATGCGGACATACAGGTCCGGATCTTCCTGCTGATGGGGCCGCTTCATGCGGTCGCCCTTGACGTCTGTCTGGGCGCAGCATCCGACGAGATCTTCCCTCTGGAATCGCTCCAGCCATTTATTAAAATTTTTATGGTATTCGGTTGACCCATTGTTGGCCTTGTCCGCCTCGTAACTAACTGCGTTTACTGCGTTGATGGCATCAATGCCCATACAGCGCTGAATACAGCCGCCGACTATCTGACACAGGTAACGTGTCATGTCCTGTTTTTTGTGAAGGTCGTCAGTGCTTTGGTGTACATGGCAGAAGCGGTTGATCGTTTCACCTGTCAGATGCGACTTTGCCGTTAATAAATCCGCGTTTTCAGGCTTTTCAGCCTCATCAAACGTTGTGCCCATAACATCAAGGCAAGCCTGTTGAACTTCATCGGTTCGATCAATCTTGTTGCCGTTAAAGTAAATGTTACGCTTCATTTTGCTTAGACCTTCAATGTATTCTTTTTTAGTTCTCACGGGTAGCTCCTCCTAATTCTTTGCCACCTTTAAATTTAATTTACTAGGTGGGAGATTTGGCATATCGGCCCGATTGAGAAACCTCGCGCCTCCTGCCGTTGGCGAATAAAGGTGTTTAACATACTACTATCATTTTAATTTATTAATTTTGCTAAATAATTTAAGGATACATTCTTTCTGGATACTATACCATGCTTTCGCAACGAACTGATCGTATCACTCGGCCTCATCTTCGTCAAGATCAGAAAGCGTGAATTTGAGCTTGCCGGCAATAATCAGCCGGAGATTTAACAAGCCTCGAAACGCCCGGGGCGCATCCCTCTAACTTCTTGACACGACCTGCTTTGCCTTATATGTTTTTTACGGTTTTACTAACAGCCTTTTATTCTAACGGTCTGGAACCGGGAACGAGGTTTTATTATGGACATTACCTTTTATGGCGCCGTGCGGGAAGTTACCGGCTCAATGCACCTCTTGTCCACTGAGGCAGATCAAATCTTGTTGGACGCGGGAATGTTTCAGGGACGTCGAAAAGAGAGTGAGCAAAAAAACCGGGTATTATCGATTGAACCGAGAGACATTACGAATATTGTACTTTCCCACGCTCATATCGATCATTCAGGCCGTATTCCCCTTCTCACCAGTGGAGATTTCCACGGCCGCGTCATCTGCACGCGGGCGACTATGGACGCAAGTCAATATCTCCTTCTCGACAGCGCTCATATTCAGGAATCTGATGCTGAGTATTTGAACTATAAAATGGTGCGATCGTACATGTACCAGTTGAAAGCATCCCCGCGCACAAAAAAAATTACCAATCGGGAGATGAACAATATAAAGAGTCTGCTTAAAAAAAATCATAAAAGGATTAACGCGGACGCGATCAACGAGATGATCGCAAAGTATGATCTGGAGGCCGTGCGGCCGCTTTATACCATTGAGCAAGCCCGGGAATCCCTTAAATTTTTCGATGGATATCCCTATGAGCTTCCCATAACCATTGGGCGGGATATAACCTGCAGGTTTTACGACGCGGGACATATTCTCGGTTCAGCGATTTCCGTTATCCGGGTTAAGGAAAAAGGTCGTACGTACACCATAGGGTACACCGGGGATCTTGGTCGGTTCGGGACTCCGATTATTAAAAACCCCACGCTGGTATTTAAAGAGGAAGATCGCGGCATTGATCTGCTGATTATGGAAAGCACCTACGGGAATCGTTTTCACGAACCGGCCAGTGATTTACGAAATCAATTGAAAAAGGTGATAAACGAGACCTATGACCGGGAAGGCTCAGTGGTCATTCCCTCGTTTGCCTTCGGCCGCACTCAGGAGCTGGTGTACGTGCTTCATGAATTATACGATGCCGGTGAAGTTCCCCGCCTCCCGGTATACGTGGACAGCCCCCTGGCCACAAATTTAACCGAGGTCTTTGGGGAGCATATGGAAGTCTATGCCAGTGAGGTCCATAAGGCCTTTCTCAACCGCGGCGAGAATCCCTTTCTGTTTCACCAGATTCACTTTGTGGGCTCGGTTGAAGAATCCATGGCTGTGATGCGGGAGGTCAAACCGCATATTGTAATCGCTTCATCCGGGATGTGTGAAGCAGGCCGCATTTTGCATCACCTTCGTTACAAGATTCATAATCCGCGGAATACGATTCTTATTGTTGGTTTTATGGCCAAACACACGCTTGGACGCCGGATACAGGAGCAGGGCGAAAAATATGCGGAGTCAGGCCGAAGCGGCCAGCCACCCATGCTGAAATTTCTTAATAAAGAATATCCCCTTCTGGCAAACGTGGTCAGGCTGGGTGGGTTCAGCGCCCACGCTGACAAAAATGAACTCCTCCGTTTCCTCAATGAATCCAACCTCAAGGTAAAGCGAATCGCCGTTGTTCATGGGGAAGAGGAACAATCGCTTTCACTGGCGCAGACATTAAATGAGACCGGCTTTTCAGCCACTGTTCCCCATGCCGGTGAAAAGATTAATATCATATAAAAACGGCCGCCGTTGATTTTTTTAAACATGACTGACTACTGACTGCTTTGCCGCTTGTCCCGGTGTCTGCCGGGTGCAAGCCTCGCCTTCCTTTTACTAAAAGCAGCCTGAGACAGCCCGGCCATGTCTGTCGCCCCGATGCTTCTTTGCGAAATGGGCGGCCGGGATTTCAAAACCTTATTTACTCCTCCCTGACACATTTATTTGCCGTTTCGGTCACACGATACCGATAAATTTGTTTATATTTTATTCAGAGGCTCAATGAAGCCATGGTTCCAAATCAACAATTAGCCGTGACGATTAATCAGGGATACCCCATGAACCCAATTTGGATTTTAATATATTTAGGAGGTGAAAGGCTATGACCGCTAATGAGCCAGTTGCTGAGTTCGGATCGTCTGCATCTGAAAAAGCAGGCAAGTATCTGACTTTTTCTCTGGCCAACGAGGAGTATGGAATCGGCATACTGAAGGTGAAAGAGATCATTGGCATGATGTCGATAACCTCAGTCCCTCAAACCCCGGTTTTTGTCAAGGGTGTTATCAACCTCCGGGGCAAAGTAATTCCAATCATGGATTTGAGACTTAAGTTCGGGATGCAGGAGATCGAATATACCGAGCGTACCTGCATCATTGTGGTTGAAATTGAAAGAGATAACAGCTTCATCTTGATAGGGATCATTGTTGATTCGGTCTCAGAGGTTTTAAACATTAAAAATGAGGAAATTGAAGCGGCCCCGACTTTAGGCGCAAAAGCGAACACCGATTATATCCTTGGGATAGCCAAGATGGAAGGGGGCGTTAAGGTCCTCCTGGATATTGACCGGGTCCTGGGTCAGCAGGAGTTGGAGATGCTTGGTTCGGTGCGACAGGAAACCACTCTGCCGCCATCGCCGGCCGCAGAGCAGTCTGAAGCCATGCCTGAGTCAGCGGGCGCTTAATTAATGACGCCCAGATAACTCAGGAAATATCTGGGAAACAGGTAAAGGGCGCATGGAAAGTCTTCGAATGCGGCAGCAATACAGGCTGATAAACAGCCCGAGCTTTTGATTTGTACCAGAATGATATGGAGGTGAAAAATGTTTAAGAAGATTAAACTGGGGACCATGACCATAGCAGGTTTTGCTGTCATGATGATTCTGGTGGCCGTTGTAGCCTATATCGGTTACAGCGGTCTGTCCGGCGTAAATGACAGTGTGGTGAAAGCCGATGACATGAACCGCATGGTCAAGTTTATCCTGGAGGCACGCGGGCAGGAAAAGGATTTTATTCTCACCAAAGACAAGGTACACGTTAATAAAGTACATAAGCTAATGGCCGATCTGAAAAAGCAGGCCCAGGCAAGCAGGGGGAAGTTAAAAGATACTTCAGAAAAGCAGCAGATGGACAAGGTGCTTGCGGTTTCCAGCAAGTATGAAAAGTCCTTCGATCGGTATGTAGATTATTCAAATATAACAGTCAGCGCCGGCGCGGAGATGGAGAAAAAAGGCAGGGAAGCCCTGGAACTCGCAGAGACCCTGCGTCGGGAACAAAGAGCTCAATATCAAACTCTCCAGGCTGAGAGTGCTTCAGCCAGCCGGATGGAAGATAAATTGGCCAAGGCCGATGATGCGGATCGAATCATCAAGTGGATACTGGAATGCAGGTACCAGGAAAAGAATTTCCTTTTGCACCCGGATAAAATATACGCCGACAGGGTTGAAAAGCGCATAGCAGATATCATCACCCTGGCCACGGATTTGAAATCGCGATTCCGCCAGGCCAAGAATCAGGAGCGCGTTGATGCCCTCATCTCTTCGATTAAGGCTTACAAGGCCGCTTTTGGTGAGGTCCTGACTTCATATGAAAATGAGTCTAAGGCTGAGGCGGAGATGGTGGCGGGCGCCGGGTCCGTTCAGAAAATTTTAAATAATGTCAGGGCAAAGCAGAAAGCTGGTATGGAAAGCCGGATAGCCTCTGCTGACAAGGCCCTGGTTGGCGGATTCATCGCGGCTATTTTGCTCGGCCTGGTATTTGCGTTTGGAATAACCAGGGCCTTAGCTTCCGGTATAGGTAATGTGGTCAGTAATATCAAGCGGATCGCTGAAGATGCCGTAAACGGAAAGCTTGATGCAAGAGCGGATGTGGCAGCGGTTGGAATCGATTTTAAGGCCATTCCTGAAGACGTGAACAACACGCTTGACGCCATCATTGGTCCTTTGAACGTGGCGGCCGAGTACATAGACCGCATCAGCAAGGGCGACATCCCGGACCGTATCACGGACGATTTCAAGGGTGATTTCAACGAGATCAAGAACAACCTGAACCAGTGCATTGACGCGTTAAACGGCCTGATAGACGAGTCGGCGCGTCTGGCTGACGGCACGGTTGAAGGCCGCCTTGACGTGCGGGGCGAGCCGGACAAGTTCGCCGGCGACTACGGCAAGATCATTCAGGGCGTAAACGACACGCTTGACGCGGTCATTGGTCCTTTGAACGTGGCGGCCGAGTACATAGACCGCATCAGCAAGGGCGA
>CAZVRN010000205.1:0-6184 GCA_964629485.1 uncultured Thermodesulfobacteriota bacterium
AATACCGGCGGCGTGGATCTCGGGAAGCAGGGGACCTACCGCGGCAGCACTAACAAGACCTTCACCTTCATGATCAATAATACCGGGAAAATCGGCCAGGAGGATATAAACGTCTCCTGGGCCGATAATGAAGGCAACAGCGGCACCTTTGTCGTTAACGGCTTCGGCACGTATGACGTCTTCCAGGGTGTGCAGGTCGAGTTTTTGGATACCACGCCCGGTGATGATTCAGATGATACGGTCTTTGCGGCGGATTCATTCACCATGGACGCTTATCATACCACTCTGCAGGCCGCCCAAGACAGCGGCTTGGCTCAGGTCGAACAGAGAGTGCATACCGGGTTCGCTGATCTGATTACCCCGGTAACCGACACAGATCAAACTTTCACCTATTTTTATGAAGGGGTAGAGACCGATGTCAGTGTTGAGGCGGGTACCACGCTTCAAGGGCTGGCTAACTTGATCAACAATGATTCGAATAATCGAGGCGTCCAGGCCACGATTATAAATGATGGCACGAGCACGACTACAGCCTACCATCTGGTTTTAACATCTACGGAAACCGGTGCTGAGCATAAGATTACCGGGATAACCGGTACATTGGATAATTTTGATTGTAATGATTCGGATTTTAAAACCGCCCAGAATGCCACCAATTCCATGATCAAGATAGATGGATTTCCCAGTAGCTCTTCAGAATATCTTCAACGTTCCACCAATAGTATTTCCGACGTCATTAGCGGTGTTACGCTTAATCTGCAAAGCGCGGGCTCGGCCGTAGTGACCGTCTCCAATGATTTGGATACAATCGAATCCCAGATAGAGGATTTTGTTAGTTCCGTTAACTTCCTCACGGATTATATTAACGAGGAAACCAAGTATGTCTCTGAAACCGGCGAAGCCGGAACAATGATTGGTAATTATACGTTTTCCATTGTTAAAAGCACTATTAGCGACCTGCTTTTTCCGGAGGGTTTGAGCTATGATACGGATACATACACGCAATTGTCCCAAATCGGGCTTAAGACGGACCCTGACCAGAATGGGAAATTAATAATTGATCATACGGCGCTGAATAACGCTCTTAATACGGATTTAGAGGCCGTGGCCAGACTGTTCGTGGAAGATTCCGATCATGGAAGCAGCGGTGTTTGTGCAAATTTAGCCGAAAGACTGGATGAATTGACCGATTCTGAAACCGGTATCGCAAACATTCTCATTGATAACTATAACGGAATTATCAAAGGTATTGATGATAAAATTGCGAGCGAAGAGAAACGGATCAGTTTATATGAGGAGAGGCTTAACGATAGATTCGCCAGGCTTGAGGCCACACTAAACAGCCTTAATTCGGAGCAACAATACCTGCAGAGTCAATTGGACAGTATTCCGAAAATCAAGGGTTCATAAAAGAGATATGAGATTTGATTTGGATTGTATTTTTCGGAGGAACATATGAGCAGATATGGGCAGACACAGTACAAGCGAACCCAGGTAGCTACCGCGGATAAAGGGAAACTGATTGTTTTGCTCTATGAGGGAGCAATTAATTTCGTTCGCCGGGCCAGGGAATGTGGCGAAGCTAAAGATTTTATGGGAAAGGCGAATAATATAAACCGGGCCTTGGACGTTATAGCGGAACTTAACCATTCCTTAAATATGAAAGAGGGAGGCGAGATCGCCGCCAATTTGAGGAAACTATACCTGTTTATTTCAAATTTATTGATTAAGGGAAAAATTAATAAAGAAACAGAATACTTAGATGACGCAATCGGGATGCTGAACACGTTGCTTGGGGCCTGGCAGGAAGTGATTAAAAAACCTGAGGCGCAACAGGCCATCCCCCAGGGAGGTGAAAGCACCAGCCTGCGCCCCTCGATAAAGGTCTGATGCAGATTTTCTCGGTAAGAAATATAATTTTCATGAACAAAAACACCCCCGGCTAGCCTCTTCGACTGACATAGTAAGATATGCCTTTCCGGTAAGGAGTATATTTTTTCAGTAATAAATGCCCTTGTTTAATTCGCTTTAGTTCCTCTCCAGTTCGATGTATTTCCTTTTGCAGTTGTTTTTTTAGCTTTTTATCTGCGTCCATCAGTTTAGTAATGAGGTTACGAAGTTCCCTGAGCAGGGCTTCTGTCTTTTTTTCATCCCCAGGGGCAACGCCAACCAGCAAATTTTGACCCTTTTGTCGCTGGATTTTCAAACCCTGTTCCAATTTCTTTATTTTTTCAAGAATTTTGTTCCTACGGTCAAACAAAACATGGGCCGTTTTTTCATCATCAAGGGAATTTTTTTGGAGAATTTCATATGTCAGGTTTAGGCAACGCTCGTAGAGCTTCGCCATGCTGGCCAGGCGTTCGAGCACGGTTTTTGAATCGATCATCAGCGAACCTAATACAGTTTTTGTTTTATACGGGGTAAAATAGTTTTAAAATCAATCAGTTCTTTGTTTAATTCATACTCCAGCACATCAGCGAGATAAATCCAGTCATTTTGTTCCTGAATGTGCAATAGCTCTGAGAGCACTTCGGAGAATCGTTCCATCTTTTGCTCGAGGGTCTCACTGTCTTCGAATTCGTTTTGAAAATCAATCTGCAGCGTTTGCGTGGTATAATCCAGCATGTTCAGCATTAACTGCAAGGATTCAAGAAAATGGAGATAATATTCATTGGCTTCGGTCTCATCGCCCAGGCGGAACATTTCAACGATTTTTGGCAAAGCAGCCAGTAAAGTGTCAACTACATATCCGCCATTTTCGATAAAATGCCGGGCAATCTCCTCATCCGTACGTGTGGTCAGCTCCAAGGTGTGGATATCATCGTGGGATAGTTCTAAAGCGGCATGAGGTACATCTTCCAGATAGCTGTTACCGTTGACCATCACTTCGCCCACGATGCTTCCGTTTATATGTTTTTCCTGAATCTCGCTTAATATTTCTTCCAGGTTCTGTCCGTGTATTGCCCCGGAGTCTAATTTTTTTCCGTTAATGGTAATTTTCATTATAGCTCCTTACTTCTGTGAGGAAACTCGGCACTTCGCAAAGACTTGCCATTATCTTTTCAGGGGCTTTTTCGCAAAGCAAGCCCTGGTTTCTTTTGTTTTGTTCCTGCTTTCTCGGGCCTGTCTGCCTGACCGTTAACGGCTTGCATGTCTCGCATTTCCCGCAGGATGTCGTTCAAAAGTTCGCTCGGTATTTTTTTTGTCTGCAAGGGCTGTCCATCAATAAATATTTTCATGGTCTTTCCTCCTGTTCTCAGTGTTAAGCATGTTTTTCGCCGGGAACACGGCTTAGTTCATGAAGCAGGAGGATCATGATCTCTGCTTCACTTAAAGCTCCCTCTCGGTTTTCTATATGTTGAGCCAGGTCCTTCAGGCTTATGCGTTTTTCGGGGTTCAGCTCATCAATGATTTCCCTCATTCCGACCAGTTCAGCACAAGTTTTCTTCAACGTTTCAGCGGTTGTTTCATTCTCTTTTGTGTTTCCTAAAAATTGCGCCCATAAGGCATAATTTTCTGGATCGAGCCGCTTTGACGGGGGATGCGGCAGCAGTATGGTGGGCGGCCAGCCAGCCTCTGGAGGGTAGTGTGATACAAAATGGAGTTTCGTCATGATAGCGCTGAAATCCAGGTAACTGAAGGCCAATCGAATCAGGCCAGGGCAGGGTTCAATAATCCAGATTTCATCCAGTTTTTTGGCCAGGGAGCATATATGGTATCCAAGACCCAGCCCGAAGACGGCCAAGCGCTGACCCTGAGTCTGGGCTAACCTCGCAAGCGGAGATTTGGCCAGCTTTTCGCCTTCTCTAACCGGATCAAAACGGCTGTGCATACTGATTCCGTTAATAATCAACGTCAAGTCGCCGCTTTTGGCCGGTTTAACCAAGGCGCCGTCCGGTTCGGCCGCTTGTTCAATTTGGGCGGCTAACTCCTGATTTTGTTCGGCCAGGCAGCTCAGGTTGTATTCAAGCATCTTTTTTTTCATGAATCACTTACTCACCGGGAACTGATCGGGTTATGCGGGTTTTCGTTTTGGAGGTATGTTCGGCATTTCCTCATTCTCCGTAGATACTTAATCCGTGGATTCATTGGCTTTTAAAGTTTGCAAATAAGGTGCCATGTTATATTATAAAGGCCCCTGCCAGACCTTGCCGGTTCTTCGCGAACCAGAATATGAAGCGGAAAAAGAAGCAGCGACGGATATCACGGTATTCATGCTCCGCACCATTAGCCTGGCTGCCTTGGGACCCACATCGGCACGGATAATGGTCCTGATTAAGGGTTTTAACACGGGTTCTTCACTCGCGATGCTTTGAAGGTGTTGCATCGTCGTACGATCTTTTTTTAATGGTAACATTTTTCCCAGCAACTTCAATCCGCTGCTGATGTTTTCCAATTCAGATGAATCCGCTGGTTTAAAGTTTTTAAATTCCGCCAGAAGTTTGTCCTGATTCAAAGAGTAACTAGCCCGCATGAAGACTCTTCCGGCCTCGCGATAAGCCTTTGCCAGTATTTCTTCTGTGTCCACAGTCCACGGAATCAGGGGCCGGTAGATAGTGCCAAAGTTATCCACTTCAGAAACAAGTACTCGGACATTGGGCCCCGGTTCGGCTGGGGACCGCCGGTCAGTGCTTTGTTTTAGCAAACACCGTGACACGGAAAGAACCAGCTCCGGTTTGATCAGGCGCCTGCAGAAAGCGTGGGAGCATTGAGACTCGTTTTCCGTGCAGGGTGAGCAATCCGTGACGCTTTGAATGATCAGATGTCCCGAACCGTACGGGCCGGTCTCATGACAGTAAGCCGGTCCCATGAACAAAGCTACAATGGGGGTTCCCACTGCCGCGGCCAGGTGCATGCTCCCCGTGTCTGTGGTAACAAGAAGATCAAGCCTGCCCAAAACACCCGCCAGCGCCGGAATTGTTGTCTGTCCCATCAGGTTCAAGATTTTGGTTTTGTCCGGGGGATTGAATCTTTTTAGACAGGCCATGAATTTCTCGGCAAGCGGACGCTCTGCATCCGTGCCGAGAAGGACAATCTGTGCTTTCTTTTCTTTGATCAGCCTTTGGCCCAGGTCGGCGAAATACTCGACAGGCCATTGCCTGGTTTCATGGCGCGATCCAAGCTGAAACCCGATCAGGGGACTGCAAGGGTCTGATCCAAGCAAGTTAGCGGCCAGCCGGGCTGTTTCAACTGTGAGAGGATATGTCAATCCTTTGGGCGGCTGAAGTTCGTTTCCGGCATAAGTGGTTAACAGATCCACGAGATTAAATCGAATTAATCGGCGGTAGGTCATAAGATTCATGATAAAGCCAGCCCATGGACTAGTTATGAGGTGTTTTCTATCCCGGGCAAAATGTGCTCCTTCTCTTTGCTTGGCCCGCATGATGTTCCCCAGCAGGGCGGCGATACGCGAGGTGTTGAGGTTGATCAGGAGGTCATATTCCTGGTTTTTGAATCTCTTGATGACTTCGGAAAAACGTTTCAGCTTTTTCGGAATAGAGGTTCGGCTTTGAGCTACTTTGGCCAAGTTTTTTAAATCAATCGTCAGAATATTGTCAATATTCGGGTTTGTTTCGGCAAGTTCTTCCTGCCCGGAGGCCACCAGAACCGTGAGTCGACAGCCTGGATATTTTGTTTTAAGTGCGGCTAGCAAGGGAGTTGTCTGCAGAAAATCCCCGAAACGGGCGAGCTGGATCACCAGGATACTGGCAGGACTCGCACCCTCGGAAGTCATATCTGATAATCCCTTCTCATCTGGCCGACAAGCTTTGACAACCTATGCCGGTAAGTGTGTTCCGACAGAACGCGCCGGTAAGCCAGTTGAGCGACTTTTTCCCTGGCGGCATCATGGCGGAGATAAAAGCGAGCCAGGTCATAGGCTTCTTCAGCATCATGGTAACATACAGCTTCGCGGCCTACCTCGAAAAGCGTTTCCATTTGCCGTCTGGCGTCGGACAGGACAAAAGCGCCGCAGGCTGGTAAATCAAAGACCCTTTGGTTTAGGCCGGTTTTCATTTGCAGGCTGGTGGCGTTCAGGTTGACCTTACAGACAGGATAAAACCAGGGAAGTTCAGTGTAGTAGTTGAGAGGGTCGCGCAGAACGAAATTTTCATGGTCAAGCAGGGTGGACCAGGCCCGGTCCCCAACAATTGTCGGATGAAGCGGCGCCAGTGACTGGATGATT
>CAZVRN010000206.1:0-6170 GCA_964629485.1 uncultured Thermodesulfobacteriota bacterium
TTCAAAACTATTCGCGAGTATCCTTACCTGAAAGAGTGGCAGGAGCTTGGACTATTCAAGTCTTTTCCTCTGGAATCGGCCGAGCTTTATAACAAAATAAAAAAAAGGCGCATCGCCTGTGTGTCATGTCCTATCGGGGATAAAGATGTGATCGAAATTCAGGACGGAAAGTACAAAGGCCTGGTCAAGTGTACCACCTCCGCGGCGAACCTTTTTGCGCCTTTAATTCACGGCCTCAAGGATTATCGGGAAGCGGTCAAATGTGTCACCGTTCTCGATGAGTATGGCCTGGACAAGTTTGAATTTTTTGGTTTGATGGAGTTGGCCGGGAAACTGGTCGAAGCGGGCGTGATCAATAAAGATCAAATCGAGGAAGGTTTTGATTTGAGCTCTATTCGTTCCATAGAGACCTGGGCCGAAAAAATAAGCCTCCGACAGGGACTGGGAGATATCCTGGCCGATGGATTTCCGGGAATGTTGAAACAGTTTGGTGAAAAAGCAAAAGAACTCTCCCCGCCTGTGATAAGGGGAATGCTTCCTTATGCCGGGCCGGGGGGGTCGCTCCACTGGAATCTTTTCGGAACCATGGAGCTGGGTCAGGTGCTCGATCCGCGGGGACCGCACGTGGGCGCCAGCGGCTCGCCAACCTATTTTGCCAGGAGGCCGCTTGAGGTTTTCCCACGTCATTTAAGACGCATGGGAGTTCCCGAGGAAGCCATCGAGCGCATTCTTCCGGGATTGGGTTCACCGGGCCAGGAAGAGGTTTTAAAAGTCGGCCGGCTGCTCAAATATTCTCACCGCTGGTTCGTGACACTGGGTTCAATGGGTGTCTGCGCCAGGGCCCAGATCAACCGGTTTTACAACGCAGCTTTATGTGCTGATTTGTATGAGGCGGTTACCGGTATTGAAACTGATGTGGAAACATTGATGAAGCGGGTGGACCGCGTTTGGACCCTGCTGAGATTGGCGAACGTTCGGGAGGGATTCGGCCGAAGTGATGACGTCCTGCCTGGAAAATGGTTCGGTGAGTCTGGCTTTCAGGACTACGTTACTGAAAAACCCGTCAAACGCGAGGACCTGGAACAGATGATCGAGAATTATTATGATGAGTGGGGCTGGAATCCAAAAACCGGGGTTCCAGAGCCGCAGCAACTCACGGAACTTGACTTGACAAATCCTTAAGGAGCGTACCTGATAGCCAAAGGGAGCTTCTTCCAAGGTGGCTTTCCTTTTGAGACCTCTTAAGAACAAGTAATTTTGTTGAAATCGTGGAGTCTGACAATGAGTTCAGCTAAAGGACGAAGTTCTTAAGAGGTCCCCCTTTATATATCAGGGAGTTTAAAACAGGTCATCATCGCCGGGCAGTAGACGCTTTTTGAGGTTGGTTTTGTTCCGATTTCGTCCTCGAGATGCTCAATTGTCTGCCCAAAATGGATTCGAATTTGTGCATCGCCTGTTTTTGCTGTCAGGAGATGTGTCCTGAAATGGCTATCAAACTGCGTTAATTCTGTCATTTTAGGTTAGGGCCCGTGTCAGTTAATTTGAGGAGGTTTTGGTCATGAGAATTCTAGGGATTGTATGCAGCCCCCGGAAGGATGGAAACACCGAGATATTGATGCGTGAAGCGCTTGAAGCCGCACGGGAGGCCGGTTGTGACACCGAGATAATTCAAGTGGCGGATAAAAATATCACACCCTGTGACGGCTGCGGGGCATGCCGCAAGAAAGGCGTGTGCAGGATTGACGATGACATGCAGGCCATATACCGGCAGATGGAACTGGCTGACGGGATCATACTCGGTACTCCGGTATATTTCATCAATGTGAGCGCTCAGGCAAAAGCAGTCATGGACAGAACCTATGCCTTCCTGTTCAACCGAAGGCTGAGGGGCAAGGTCGCTGCGGCCCTGGTAGCGGTGAGAAGAGTTGGGGCCGGTCAGGTTCTCAGCCTGCTTTATAGTTTTTTTAATGTACATAGAATGATTATAGCCGGCGGAGGTGTCGGCTATGGCCTTGAAAAAGGAGACGTGAGGCAAGGAACCGGCGGCTCCCCGGTCTATACGGCCATGGAAGAAGCCAGGGCTGTGGGAAAGGGAGTGGTCAGGATGCTGGAGAAACTGAAATAATCAATTTATATTTTAGACACCCTCGAAAAAATTCCGGGGGCCGTTGACGCATAGCGTATTCAATACGTCCTCAGAGACTCCCATTTCCTTGAGCATCGGGAAGACGACCTTTTTAATATAAAGGACGCCGTACGGGTTGTTTCTCAGTCTTTCTTCTTCCGTGATTTCCGGATTGGCTGCCATGACTCTCAGCAGAAGATGGTCGTGAGAAGGACAGAGACGATCGGCGTAGCCTGCGTCGATGAGTGCTTTCATCGTTTTTACGCGGGCTTTCGGGCTGGCGCCTGAACCCGGGAACGAGTCCATGCTCACGTAGCATCCCTGCTCAAGAAGCCAGGTATGATATTCCAGGTCCGTGTTTGAAAGGGTGTGGTCGATTTTTACTCTGTTCATTTTTACGCCTTCGGATTTCAGAACAGGGAGTTGCATCCGCGCGACCTGCCCGAGGGAATAAGAGTGCAGCATGATCGGAACGTCGGTTTGTAGATGGGCTCTGGCCACGGCACGCAGAACGATTTCGCCTTCCGGTGTCAAGCCTTCCATGTCACTTGCGGATTTAAGAATTCCCGCCTTAATATTCGTGCCTGAGATCCCTTGTTCGATTTCACGAATAAACATCTCAGCCAACTGGTCCGCTGAAACACCCTCGAAAAAACGTGGGAAATCCAGCCACCATCCAGTGCAGGCAATGATGTTTACTCCACTTTGCCGGGAGGCTTCAGCCAGGAGCTGAACATCACGGCCAAGGTCCAGTGTTGTGGCATCCACAATTGTGTCTACGCCGGCGTCCTTCACTTTTTTTAATTCCCGGACAACTCGCTGCAACGGGTCAGGGCCAAGAATCTCGGGGTAGTCACGGTACACTCCGGCTGGGCAGACCATGATATGTTCATGGGTGAGGGTAAAGCTAAGCTCAGAGCTGTCAAGGGTTCCAAGCACCGAATTAATAACCGTCATGTTATTTAATCTCCTTTCGCTGGTCTAAGGCTAAAGGCATGTTTTTGACCGAAATAAAAAGAATAACCATTTTATGTGATTTATGCCGTTGGGATGGTGCTATGAAAATATTTTCTCGTGATGAAGCAGTATATGCAAGACTCGGACGTATGTCAATTTTACCTTAATGTAGCTAATACGTAACCTGACCGGTGGAATTGGATAACATCTAAAGGACTTTTTCCCTAAACCGAACTTACTGGCAGGCTCAAGTTTAAGCTCCCGAAATAGCGCGAATATTATTGGGGGGTAATTTTTTTGCCTTCCGTGCTTTCAAAAAATTACTGGTTCTTAAGAGGTCTCGATGTTGAAATCCCGGGCACTTCTGGATGAAAAATGACCGATGCTTCAAAAGGTTTGTAAAAGCAGGGTTGAAAATATTTTTTAGGCCGACTGAATTTCTTGCGTTATTACCCAGGTTAGGCATTCTGCGCCCAGTGGAGTCAGCCTTTTTTCCTTCCAGGACAGCACCAGGGAAAGGGCCTCATCTCCCATGGCTTCTGTCTCTGATATCTGGCCGACTTTCGCTTTGGACTTAAGGAATCGGTTAGCCAGAACCAGGAGCCGCTCAAGCCTTTCTTCAGAGGTCAGGGCGGCGATATTGATCTCGGCTTCTTTTATTTTCTCCGCCAAATTTGAAATTCTCATCTTCTTCTCTCCTCTTTTTATGGGGATCGTTATTTTGAAAATTTTCAAAATTACGGCAGTGGCTCTCAACTATGGCCACCACTGCTCGTTTATCGCGAAGTGACATCGAAGAATATAACGGGCTAAGCTTAATTATGTTTATTATTTCCTGTCTGACCATCAACCAGGCCCCTTTCGGAATTTATTTTCTGTTGCGGTCTTTTAAGCTTCCTCAAATAAGAGAAAATGGAGATTGTTTTATCAAACGGCCTATTTCATACCTTTTCATCTGTCATTTCTGTTTTAATTTACCTTACAATTTACTTTGTATTTTTTAGCGAAGCAATCGGTCAAAAGTACGATTTTTAAGGGTTTTTTTACGAAAAAGGTATTAAAAGAGATGCAGGGGATTAATGATTTTTTCCTAGAAAAGCATGTCGGCCTTGAATATTTTACATGCAGAAAAACAGGTAAAATGCTTTTTTTATCTGCTTTGACGCAGAACCGGCCAGGGGGTTTTTATAGATGGGCGCTTTTTAAGAACCAGTAATTTTGTGGAAATAGCGGTAGGCGAAAATTTAACCCGCAGGAATATATTCAATATTTCAAAGACTTATATTTGAGCTTGAGAGTGAGGCCGGTCAAGGGCCGAAGTTTATGAGCGACCGTCATAGATACAGGCTCTTTTTTTCTCGCTGATGATGGGGAAGTGAGTAAAGGTGCCTTTCGGCGCATCAGGCTGTAAAGCCCTCGATAAATCGTCTCAATCGCTGCATGGCCTGTTCGAGCTTTGGCTCGGGCACTGTGCAGGCCAGACGCAGACAGCCTTCTCCGGAGGCACCGAAAGCCGCACCCGGAAAAACCACCACCTGCTCTTTTTTCAGGAGTTTTGTCGTAAAATCACGGCTGTCCGAGGTGATTTCCCGGATATTTGGAAACAGGTAAAATGTGCCGGCGGGTTTATGTATCTTGACTCCAGGCATGGCTTGAAGATGCTGATAGGCCAGTTCCATTCGCTTGCCGAAAACATCAATCATGTTTTGTACAACGTCTTTGTCCAACCGGAGCGCTGCCAGGGCTGCCCGCTGGGAAACCGAGGACGCGCTGATGGTGTTGTATCCGGCCACAATACGCATGGCGGTGATCAGCCATTCCGGCCCAAAAGCCCAGCCCAGCCGCCATCCGGTCATGGCGAACGTCTTTGAAAAAGAGTCAATTACTACGGTCCGTTCGGCCATTTTAGGCAGTGTGAAGATGGATTTATGCGGCTGGCCGTGAAAGATAAAACGGTTGTAAACTTCATCACTCAGGATTAGGAGATCGTTTTTGCGCACCAGCCGGGCCAGTTTGTCTAGCGTTGAGCTCGGTAAAACCATCCCGGTCGGGTTGTTGGGCGAGTTTAGTAATAATACCTTAGTTCGAGGTGTTATGGCGTTTTCAATTGAATCGATGTTCAGCCGGAATTTATCTTCAAATTTGGTTGGCAGCGGAACCATCTTGCCGCCGGCAAATTCGATATTGCGCAGATACGGAGCAAAATACGGTTCAGGCACCAGCACCTCGTCTCCGGGGTCCAGCACCGCCTGAAAAAAGGCGATCATTCCCCCCATACCCCCGGCGGTCACCAGAATGTTCGATGTATTTAGGGCCAGGCCGTAAGAGTCATTAATATATTCGGCCAGCGCCTCTAACAGCTCGGGATCACCTTGAGAGGAAGTGTAGTGCGTGTGACCGGACTCAGCATCAGTTAGCGCAGCCTTGCAAACCGCTGCGGGAGTGGTGAAATCCGGTTCCCCGATACCAAGAGAAATGACTTCCTGTGCCTCGTGGTAGCGATACGAGGGTCTTCCAATCACAGATGGCGCAATTGATTTTATCGTTTGTGATAATTTTTCTTTCATTTGATTTGCCCGGTAGTTTTGTAAGGAAGGTATAGACCGAAACTCCTGATGTCAAGCTATCGATTACTGTTTTGCCTGAAAACCGGTCATTTTTTTGATGTCATAGCCGCCGGTCTGAAGCCAATTGACCTTATAAACCAGCAGATTTTCGAATGATGTAAAGATAACCGGTATTTTATCCCGAGAGCGATAATGCTTCGCCATTTACTTATTCACTCAGCCAGATGGGACTTTCGGGTGATTCCGCCATAATTTTTTCTTTAGCGCCCAGATATGTTTTAAATCCGCCGCTTAAGTTTTTGCTTTTGAAACCATTTTGACTGAGGATGCGATAGCCGATATAGCCTCTCATGCCGACAGCGCAGATAAGAATATAATTTTTCCCCTTGTCGAGTTCATGTAATTTCTGGCGCAGTTCATGTAAGGGGATGTGCCGAGATCCTTCAATGAACCCGGCTGTGTCGAGTTCGTCCTGATTGCGCAGATCGATCAAAATATTTTCATGCTGGTCGAGGTCTCGC
>CAZVRN010000207.1:0-6099 GCA_964629485.1 uncultured Thermodesulfobacteriota bacterium
GAAGGATTTAAGCCGCATTAATAGCTCCATCCTTCGAATCGGTTTTTCCCAATCACGGCTCGTATTCATTACTTTCTCCTTGTTTTTATCGAACTAGTATCTGCTGTTTCTACCATGACTGACCATAAATCAATTTAACTATTTTAGCTTATTGTTAAACCGAGTGTCAATGACGGCGGGACAGACATGAAAAATTTTTGATCGTTTCAACCCTTTTTCTTTCATTTTATCAGCTTTTTCAAATGGTAATCGCTGCCCCAGGAATTTTCGAAACATAGATGGGGGCCGGTATTTTCAGGAACGTGCGGCGTTTTTTCGCCGCCGAACCCTTTTGGCCTGCACGGCAATGGTTTCAAGAAGCCGCTTCTGGTTGGTGGATATCCAGGGGCCTTCGCAATCAATGGCCACGTACGGCATATCATTTTTATTCGCCAGGGGCCTGATAATCGCCTGTGAGTTCATGGCGGGCTGGCAATTGAATGAGCCCAGGTTCACGAGCCCGTCGTACAGATCCCTTTGAACTGAGCATACGTACCGTCCGGCGGTAGTGGACGTTTCAGTCATGCCATTATAGGACACGTATTTATGCCCTGCTTCGGCCAGTTCTACAAAGGGGATGTGCTCGTCAAACATGAGGTTTGACTTCTCCATGATGGCGCGAAACCGTTTGTGCATGGAGTCGATCAGAAAGACGCTGAACCTGGCCTTTCTCGCCTTTACGGCCTCCTGTTTGTCTTCCCGGCGGGGTGAAAAAGAAAAATGCTCTTCAGGCCTGATCAACCCTTTTTTAAAACCGTACCTGACCAGGTTTTCCGCCTCTATCCAGCAGGAGCCTTCCGTAAAATCAACGACTTTTGGAATGATACCCTGTTCGATGAAGTACTCTGTGGCCGGGTAATGAACGAACAGCAGATTCAGCCCTCCAAAAATGAGCACCTTGGGCGTTTCTTCGACCGAGGCTTTCAAAGGGATGCGGGCCATTTTTTCGGCCCAGGCGCTCAACGCCTCGTCAATGTTTTTTTCCCCTTGTCCAAGGCAGTCCAGGAACCGCTCGAATTCGGCCTCGAAGGTCTCCATGGCCGATTCCCGGTCCTGGGCCAGGCATTTCAGGGTGTTTTCCGCTTCTTCAAACAGGTCTCCCAGGAGAACGCATTGGTTTGTCTCTTTGGTATGTCCACTGCCCAGGCCCAGGTAATTATTCCGCTGGTTGGGCTGGACCCCGGAAATGACGTTTTTTAAGTTGAGTCTTCTTACAAATGTTTCCCAGACCGCGGGCCACGCACCGTTCTGGCATGGGCCTTCCTGGTCCAGGGTAATATAAATAGATATTTCATCGTCGCCGCGATTTTCATAAATGTCTTTCAGCATCGCTCCGACCATGGCCGTCATGGGCACGCATTCCCGGCCGGAACAGACTTTTTTGGCGTACTGCATCAGTTCGGCATTTGTCGGTTCAGGACATCTGAACTTCCGCCCGTTTTTTTCATACACTTTGGCCATCATCCGCAGGCTGAACCGGCTGTAGTCAATGGTCCAGATATGCACCACGCGCGGATCATCGTATGGCACCCGCTCTCCGTCACTATCTATGATACAGTCGAAATTTTCTGAAAGCCTGGCTGGTTCGATTTTTCTTTTATCCATGATCTTCATCTCCTCATGGGGAATCAATCCGGGTTTCAAGCCATCTCCCTCAGGCGGCGCATCTCGATAATGTCGAGAAACGCCCCGACCCGGGTCTCAAAACCCGCATGGGCCGTATGTGAATCTATTTCCAGGTAGCAGAAAGTCCGTCCGCTGAGGTCCTGGCGAAAAAGGTGGTAGGCGCTGGCATCCGGTCCGCAGGAAAAACATGAAACAAGGCAGACATAAAGATTTGAGGAATTGTTTACATGCGCCACGGCGTTACTGATTTGCTGCGTGAAATGCCAGACGTTTCGCTCGGGAGCGGCGTTTTGTAAAGAAGGCAGCATGTCCACCGGAAGAACATGGTATCCCCGGCTGGTTATTTTTCGCGGCAAGGCAAGATTTACCTCCGAGGAGCAGGTGGAATAAGGCCTGCCCGCCAAAATAACCGCCGGTTCATCATGCAAGTCCTCCAGCTCTTTAAGCGCCCGGCTGCGGTAGGTTTCTTGAAATTTTTTGTAATGCTTAAGGGCTTTTCGGGCCGCGTTCTCGGCGAATTCCCTTTTCAGCCCCAGCGAGCATCCCATTCTTCCGATTTCTTTAAGGGTGGCCGGTATCAGCTCCTCGGAAAGCGCGATGTGCGGAGAAAGGATTTTGCGAGACGCGCTTTCAAAGGCCGCCCGAATGATATCCGGTATCACGGCCGTGGCCGAACAGGAATAACTGTGCAGACCGCCTTCAGGCACTTCCATTTCAATGACGTGAGGCAGAAAGATAAAATCAACGTCCCGGCCAAGCAAGTCGTACACCGCGCCGTGCACCACCTCGCAGGGATAGCAAATGGCTGAGATCGCCTTGGAGTTGCCGATTTTTGACGGTTTTGACAAAACCACGTCATAACCCAATTCGTTAATCAGTTTTACATAGAACGGAAAAAGCTCGAAGGTGGTCAGGGCCATGGGAAGACCGATCCTGCCCCGGGGTTTTTCAACGGGCCGGGGCCCGAATTCATCGAACATTATTTTATTTCGGAAGGCCACGAGGTCACGGCCTTCCTGAACCTGGTCGCCTTTATGCCTCAGGGTTTCGTACTTGGAGCAGAGACCTCCGAAAGGATAGACCTTCCCCCTGATGACTATTCGCTGGATCTCGCACTTATTTTCGCAGCTTTTACAGCGGAAGGTTTCCTTGACCTCCATTTCACCCCGGACAAGATCCTCGAGTTTATAGCTTTTTTCTTCGGCATGGGCTTCCCGCAAAAGATCCCTGGCCATGAGAGCGGTTCCCACGGCGCCCATCAGCTCAGGATGAGAAGGCACAACAATCTTGCGCTGCGTGCGTGCAGCCATGGCCAGGCCGACCGCCCGGTTTAAGGCCACGCCGCCCAGAAAGAGAACATGTTCTCCCACGTGGCGGGGGCCCACGATACGGGAATTGTAATTCTGGGCGATGGAATACACCAGGCCGGCAATGACATCTTCCCGGCTGGCGCCCTGTTGAAGGGCGTTTCTTAAGTCGGTGTTGATAAAAGCGGCACAGCGTTCGCCAAAGGCGATTGGACGAGCGCTTTGTTCGGCCAGGCCGCTGATATCCTCCGTGGCGATACCCATGTCCACAGAGGCCGATTCTTCGAGAAAACTGCCTGTTCCCGCGGAACAGCCTTCATTCATGGCGTAATCAATCGGGACGCCCTTAAGAAAAGAAATGAACTTGGAATCCTGACCGCCTATTTCAAAGACCGTATCCACCTCCGGGACTTCTTCGGCCGCCGCTCTGGCATGGGCCAGGATTTCATTGAAGGCGAGACAGTTGTCCAGGTAGACCGACACCATTTCCCTGGCCGACCCGGTGGTTCCCGCCTGGATGATTTTAATGGGTTTTGAACCGACCTGCTTAATAAGCTCTTCAAGGCATTTTTTCGCTGCCAGAACCGGATTCCCCAGGGTTCTCAGGTAACAGCTCGCGCCGACTGAACCGTCTTTTTCATTAAAAAGCACCGCCTTGGTGGTCGTGGAACCCGCATCAACACCAAGGATATATGACCCTCCTGGCACAATTTCTTTTGGAGTGTCGGCTTGTACCCTGTAGTCCAGGAGCGGCTCGGCCTCGGCCAGCGGACTGAGCCTTTCGAAGGTGATATCAGCCGCCTTGATCCATTTGCCCCGGGAAGGAATGACCGCGCTTTCCGAAAGTTCTTCAGCATATAGAGACGCTCCGAAGGCTTCGAGATAAGGGCTTTCAGGCAGAACCACCACTTCCGAATCCGGGTAAAATTCCTTGAAGTTTTCAACGAACAGCCTGTTCCGGGCCACGCCCCCGGAAATCACGATAAGGCCGGTCGGCCACCCGGCCGTCTCAATCATTTCGCTGACTTTTTTGGCCAGGTCGTAAATAAGGGACCTGGCGATATCACCGGGCTGGCATTCGCCTTTGTTTAATTTGTGAGTCGCGTCGGATTTGCAGTGCACCGAACATCGCGTCGCCAGTTGGACAATCCGGCCCTTCTCGCTTGCCTTTAGCCCTTCTTCAAGGGACAGGCCCATTCTCTGAAACTGCTGGACGATGAACTCGCCTGTGCCTGCCGCGCATTTTGAGGTCGAAATGATATTTTTTATCATTCCCCCTTTCATGGGATAGACGCTGAATGTCTCTCCCCCGAGGGAAAGGAGAATATCAGGTTTTAAGTCATGAAAGGAGAGGGCCTTTTCCAGGCATTCGGTTTCGGCCCGGTAAGGCAGGTTCAACTGATTTCTGGCCGCCTGGCCTGTGACCACAATACGTGAATTTTCCCCGGACGCATGGCGGTCAAAAATTTCCTTTATCTTTTGGCGCGGTTTCCCTCCATGCACCGATACTTCGGCTATGGTCTCCTGATTTTTCCGGCGGCGAACCCACTTCACGGAAACAGCGCCGATCTCTAAACCTTCTGCATATTGCCAGGATTTTTTTTCTTGTGATTGCCTGCTCATTTTTTCATTCTCTGAAGTTAATTATGCCTTTTTGTTTTTTCCGGGGGAAGAGATCAGGATTCCAAATACTTTCATGATAAAAAAACAACAGTAATTTCCCGCCGGCCTGTTTTCTTGGTAACCTACGGTTTTTAAAAATCTTTTCATTACGGCGCGGTATTTAGGGCTTGCCCGGCAGCTCGATGTATGTTATATAATTTTTTATTCGGCCACATGCCAGTTATTTTTTTAATATTAGCTTTAACCCCTTAATAAAGCTGTTAGAGTGATATCATGAATAACAAGGAAAAAGCAATGGTGCTCGGCTCCTTTTTGGGTGATTCCCTGGCCCTGGGCGCGCACTGGATTTATGATACCAAAGAGA
The DNA here is from genome assembly GCA_964629485.1 of uncultured Thermodesulfobacteriota bacterium. Lineage (GTDB taxonomy): Bacteria > Desulfobacterota > Desulfarculia > Adiutricales > JAFDHD01 > JAFDHD01. The sequence goes on from CAZVRN010000207.1 coordinate 4,960, forward strand.
TTGAGGATTCGTTCGGGCGGGTCGACCACCTGCTCAAGCCTCTGCCTGATTCCTATCATCCCACAAAAGAAAAAGGGGATTTTACGCATATCGGTGACCAGACGTTTATTCTTCTTGAATCTCTGGCCGCCCGGAATGGATTTGACCTCGATGATTTTTCAACCAGATGGCAGAAATTTTTCAAAAATTACCACGGTTATTTTGACAAGGCGACCAAGGCCACGCTTTCCGGCTATGCCGCCGGGAAATCACCGCTGGACGCCGGGTCAACATCCCAGGAACTTGCCGGCGCGTCCCGGGTGGCGCCGCTTGTGTATTATGAAAAAGACGATCTTGAAAAACTTGTCCAGGACGCCAGATTTCAGACCATGATGACTCATCATAGCCCCGTCTGCCTCGAAAGCGCGGATTTTTTCGTGAGGGTCGTTAAACACGTTCTGGACGGCGTGCCTCCGGTGGCGGCTATGCAGGAGGTCTCCCGGGAGCAGTTTGTCGATTCTCCCATCTCCGACTGGGTTCAGGCTGGCATCGATTCAAAGGATACGGAAACCCGGCAGGCTATCGCCGCGTTCGGTCAGGGCTGCAGCACGCAGTCGGCCTTTCCGGGCGTGGTTCATCTCATCGCCAGGTACGAGAATGATTTGCGGGAAGCTTTGGTTCAATGTGTCATGGCCGGAGGTGACAGCGCCGCGCGGGGGCTCCTGGCAGGCATGGTGCTTGGGGCTCATCTTGGATTTGAAAGTTTACCCGGGGAATGGCTCTCTGAACTTAGAAAAAGAGAGCGGATTTATGAACTTTTGAACAAACGCTGACGGAATAAAAAAAGAATTAAAACTTCAGCCGGAACGGCTCGGTTTCCGGCTTTTATGATGCACCGGAATATTATAAAAGGTTTCGATAAACGAACCGGGCAGGTCCATGAGGACCGGCCCGGTTTAAAAAATTAAGGCCTGAAAAGCCAGGGCCTCAGCGTATCTGTCAGTACTTCCCGCCGTGTTCGCTCTTTATCTGTTCGCGGTCTATCTCACCATCCTGGTTCCGGGGCAGGGCGTCGACAAAGACCACGTGTTTCGGCTTTTTATATCGCGCTATCTTCGAAGCCACAAAGTCAATCAGTTCCTGGGGTTCGAGTGACTTCCC
>CAZVRN010000208.1:0-1812 GCA_964629485.1 uncultured Thermodesulfobacteriota bacterium
AAGCGCCTTGCATGCCTGGGTGCCTGAATAGTCGAATTCACAGGCCTGCCCGATCACAATAGGACCGGAACCTATGAGGAGAATTTTTTTAATGTCTGTTCTTTTTGGCATCTAGCTGTTTAATCAACCCCGCATCAAATCCATAAAGCGTTCAAACAGGTAAGAGGCGTCGTGAGGTCCGGGACTTGCTTCCGGATGGTATTGAACCGAAAAGAATTTGCGTTTTTCATCAGCCAGGCCCTCGAGGGTGTTATCATTAAGATTTATATGGGTCAACCGCACACCCGCCTGTCCGGCCAAGCTGTTCATATCCACGCAAAACCCGTGGTTTTGGCTGGTGATTTCGATCCGCCCGGTGGTTAAATCTTTGACCGGCTGATTCACACCCCGGTGGCCGAATTTAAGTTTAAAGGTCTTCCCGTCCAAGGCCAGTCCCAAAAGCTGGTGACCCAGGCAGATGCCAAAAATAGGTCTTTGTTCCAGCAGAGCGCGGACATTTTCATAGGCGTATTCCACAGCGGACGGATCACCCGGGCCGTTGGACAAAAAGATGCCGTCCGGCTCATAAGCCATCACATCCTCTGCAGAAGTCCCGGCCGGCAAAACCAGGACCTCGGCCCCGCTCTGACAAAGGCGGCGGAGAATGTTGAATTTGGCGCCGAAATCCAGGGCCACAACCTTGAACCGACCTTCTGTGCGCGCCCAGGCTTCAATCGCTTCCGGGCCTGTCACCGGCATACCGCCCTCGACGTCGGCTTTCCAGACATAGGGCTGGGCGCAGGTCACTTCCTTGACCAGGTCGCGGCCAATTATGGACGGGACTGATTGTGCTTTTTTTGTCAGGGACTTAAAGTCCAGGTCTTTGGTGGACATGTAAGCGCGCATGGCGCCCTCTTCCCTGATATGTCTGGTCAGGGCGCGGGTATCAATGCCGGTCAGGCCTAAAATACCAGCCGCGGAAAGGTAGTCTGCCAGAGAGCGTTTGGAGCGCCAGTTGCTCGGGACGGGATGATATTGACGCACCACAAAGCCTTCAACCCTGATTTTTTCAGACTCCACGTCCTGATCATTGATCCCGTAATTTCCAATATGAGGGTAGGTCATGGCCACGATTTGGCCTGCATAGGAGGGGTCGGTTAAAACTTCCTGATAACCGGACATCGAGGTATTAAAGACAATTTCACCCGAAGCCTCTCCGGGGCCGGTAAAGGAATATCCCTCAAAAATTTTCCCGTCTTCCAGGGCCAAGATAGCTTTTATTCGTTCCAAGTCGCTTCCTTTTCCAGGTTTAAGTTTTCCCGCCTTAAGTCAGGTTCAAACCTTTTGGTTTAATATGCCGGTCGGCCGTATTTGAAACCGGGGGCAGGCAAGACAGGAGGGTGAACATTTTTTTTCAGACTCCATGAACAAACGGGAAGTCCAGAGTGTGATCAGAACGCGCCGGCCACCGCCTCCCCAGATTAAACGCCCCTGGCCAGCAACCGTCACACTTTTGACCGGGATGGCCTTCACTGCTCCAAAATTTCAACGAAGAAACCCATGGTTTCACCAGCTATAGTATATGCATTTATCCTGTTTTGTCTATACCCAGCAGACCGAGGGCTAATTCGGCTGCACGGTCCGCCGATCCTGGACGGATTTTGAGGGCCTGTCGGCCCGCCTGACCGCACTCCCGGGCCAGATCAGGGTTGGAAAACAAGTCCCTGAGCTTAAGATACAGCTCGTTCGAATTTAAGGCTGTCTGACCCGCTCCGACCGACTCCAGCATTTCCCTGGCATCGAGAAATTCTTCCATGGACGGCACATAGAGAA
>CAZVRN010000208.1:1822-6098 GCA_964629485.1 uncultured Thermodesulfobacteriota bacterium
GAACCGGCTTGGCCCAGGCCGCGGCTTCAAGAGGGTTATGGCCGCCCAGCGGTACCAGGCTGGCCCCGCAAAACGCCACGTCGGCCAAACCATAAAGATCGAACAGTTCGCCCATGACGTCGACCAGGGTCACGTCGGGGGCTGTATGGAGCCGCATCTTTTTTTCGGATCTTCTGGCAAAGCTGAGTCCATGAAATCGAATCAAGCCCTCGACCTCACCCGCCCTGTCTGTATGACGCGGAGCCAGGATGAGGTGGAGGTGCGGGTAATCCTTCCGCAGCCGTTTGAAAACATCAAGCAGCATAGCCTCTTCCCCGGTGCGGGTTGAACCGGCCGCCAGAACAGGCTGACCAGGGCTCAAGCCTAAACTTTTTCGAAGTGGTCCCAGACGTCCCGGGTCAGCCCGGCTGAGGAGTTGATCGTACTTGGCACTGCCAGTGACCACAACCTTAGCAGGATCGGCCCCGATGGCGACAATGCGCTCCCTATGTTCGGCCTGAATCATGGCCATGCAATCAAAATAGTCCAAAACTTCTCGGAAAAAAAAACCGAAACGCCGGTACCTTAAAGCCGTCCGCTCGGTAATGCGGCCGTTAGCCAGCATGGTCCGCACTCCCCGAGTGCGAGCTGCTTTGAGCAGGTTCGGCCAAATCTCACCCTCAACCAGAATCAGCAAATCAGGCTTCAGTCTTCTCAGGGCCCGGGAGGGGCTGCCATAAACATCCAGCGGGAAGGTCAGAATCGGAATATCTGCGGAAACAAGATCATTGGCCGCGATTCTGCCCGCCTCCGTGGTGGTTGAAAGAAAGAGCCTCAAATCCTCAACCTGTTTTTTAAGCGCAGCGATCAAGGCGGCCGCGACCTGGACTTCGCCATAGCTGACAGCGTGAATCCAGACCCGGCCGCGGCCGCCGTCTTCCAGGCGGGGGACAAACCCCAGGCGCTCCCGCCAATGTCCCTGCATACGCTTGGTGGCCGCAGCCAATGCCAAAAGCGGAGGGGCGGCCAGCGAGACGAACATGTTATATAGCAAATAAGCCATACTCACAGAATAGAGACCTGCCAGTTAGTTGTTGAGACTGGTATATAAAGCTTGCGCCATGGAGTCAAGGTTTATCACAAACCAGGCAAATGAAGAACAGCTTGACGCTTTTAACCGAATTCATTGTCAGGTTTGGCGATTTCGGAAAAATTACCGCTTTTTAAGTGGTCTTTTTTTATTGACATATAGGCTGAACGTAATATATATTTTTAAAACATGACAGGGACTGGACCCTAGAAGGGAATATGATGCGAGTCTGTTGGCAAATGCGAACTTATTATTTTGGTTACTACTTTTTTAGCGCGGAGGTCTGTCCCGGGGTCTAGCTGTACAACATATTTAAGTTTTCCAGGCCGTGGGCAGACAAAGTTCACGGCCTCTTTATTTTGTAAAAAAATCCCCCGGCCCCTTTCCCGTGTCAGGGCCGGTAAAAAATGGAGGCATTAATAATGATAGGCAAAGAGATCAGAATGGAACGCATCATGAACCGGGCGAAAATGACAACCGTTATCGTGCCCATGGATCACGGCGTCAGCATGGGGCCGGTTTCAGGCCTGACGGACATGAAGCAGGCCGTAAACGAGGCCGCTGTCGGCGGAGCCAATGCCGTGGTCATGCACAAGGGTCTGGTCAAGAGCGGTCACCGGGGCGGGGGTCCGGACCTGGGACTCATCGTCCATCTTTCCGGCAGCACCAGCTTATCGCCGGAACCGTATGCCAAAACCCTGGTCTGCACAGTGGAAGAAGCGATCAAGCTGGGGGCCGACGCGGTCTCGGTGCATGTCAATCTGGGCAACGACGCGGAAAAGGACATGTTGACAGATCTAAGCAATGTGGCCCGCATTTCCAATGAATGGGGCATGCCGCTTCTGGCCATGATTTACCCTCGTGGCGAACGCATTAAGGACGAGTTCGATGCGGAAGTCATCAAGCACGCCGCCCGGATCGGAGCGGAACTGGGGGCCGACCTGGTCAAGGTGCCTTACTCCGGCAGCCCGGATACATTTATCAAGGTGGTTGAAGGCTGTGGGGTGCCCGTGGTAATCGCCGGAGGGCCGAAGATGAATTCAGACCGTGAAGTTCTGGAGATGGTCCATGGAGCCATGTCGGCCGGTGCGAGAGGACTTTCCATCGGCCGCAACGTGTTTCAGCATTACACGCCTTCGATCATGATCAAAGCCATGGGTAAAATCGTGCATGAAAACGCCAGCGTGGAAGAGGCACTTGAAGTGCTGGCCGAAAGTCAAACCTGAAGCGTGTGAACAAGGGAGGAGAAGGTGAAACAGGTCTGGGTCAGGGTTTGGCCCTGGAACAAAGAAGCAATTATTGACGCCCTGGAATCCGGAGCGGACGCCGTGGTCATCCCGCCGGGGAAATCCGAAGAAGTTAAAAAGCTCGGCGTGCTCAAGACAGTGGCCGAGGACGGGGACCTTAAGCTGGGCCAGGATGTCTTGGAGATAGAGATTAAAACCCCGGAGGACCAGGACAGGATCATTGAGCTGAACCCGGAAATAACCGTTATCATCAGCACTGCCGATTGGTCCATCATTCCCCTGGAGAATATCCTGGCCAGGCGCCGGAACATCATGGCCGAAGTTCAAAACCTTGATCAGGCCAGGCTGTTTCTGGGCGTCCTGGAGCGCGGCGTGGACGGCGTGGTCGCCGCAGCGGCTGACCCGGCGGAAACGCGCCGCATCATCAGGGAAGTCAAGGGGCTGGCCGGGTCCGAGATAGAGCTGATCCCCGCTGTGGTGAAATCCGTCAAGCCGCTGGGAATGGGTGATCGCGTCTGCGTGGACACGTGCAGTCTTCTGGCCCCCGGTCAGGGCCTGCTCGTGGGTAATTCCAGCCAGGCCCTCTTTCTGGTTCACGCTGAAAACGTGGACAATCCCTATGTCAGCCAGCGGCCTTTCAGGGTCAATGCCGGGGCAGTGCATGCCTACGTGCTTGTTCCCGGAGGCAAAACCCGCTATCTGTCTGAACTCGAGGCCGGAGATGAAGTTCTGGCCGTCAACAGCCGGGGCCAGGTCGAAAACAGCGTGGTCGGCCGGGTTAAGATAGAAAAGAGGCCCCTCCTTCTGGTGACGGCGGAGGCCGGGGGGAGAACCTTAACCATTGTTCTTCAAAACGCCGAGACAATCCGTTTGACAACCCCTGAGGGCTCGCCGGTTTCCGTGGTTGATCTCCAACCCGGCCGGGAAATCCTTGTCAGCCTGGAAGAGGGAGGCCGCCATTTCGGGCACAAGGTTGAAGAAACCATTGTGGAGCAGTAATCATGAAAAAGAATGATTTAGCAGAACTTCGCCGGCAGATAGACAAAATAGATGAAAACATAGTTGACCTGCTCAATCAGCGCCAGACCCTGGCCAAAAAGATCGGCCAGTATAAAAACGAGCAGGGGCTCAGCTTGTTTGATCCGGGACGGGAAGGGGAATTGCTGGCCAAGCTAAAAAAAATCAACAGGGGAAATCTTCCCCCAAAGGCTCTGGAGCACATTTACCGTGAAATCATATCCGCCTCCCTGGCCGCCCAGGCTCCGATCTCGGCGGGCTACCTGGGGCCGGAAGGTACCTTCAGCCACGAGGCGGCCCTGCACCAGTTCGGCCGCTCGGCAAACCTCCTGGCCCAGGAAAGTCTCCGTGAGGTCTTTCAGGGAGTGGATCGGGGCCGCTTTACCTATGGCGTTGTCCCGGTGGAGAATTCCAGCCAGGGCGGGGTTAGAGAAACTCTGGACCTTTTCCTGGAATACGACTTGAAGGTATGCCAGGAAATCAGCCTCCGCATCAGCCACAACCTGGTTGGCAAGATCGAAAAGCTTAATGAAATAAAGAAGGTTTACTCTCATCCTCAAGTTCTCTCCCAGTGCCTGCGCTGGCTGAGGACGAACCTGCCCGGTGTTCCTTTGCTGGAAGCCAGCAGTTCCGCGGCCGCGGCCCGAACGGCCGCCCGGGAAAAAGGGTCCGCGGCCGTGACGAGTGAGGTCGCGGCGGAGATGAATGATTTGAATATCATTGTCCGCGGCATCGAGGATGCGGAACAAAATATAACCAGGTTTCTGGTGCTTTCGCAAACTCAAGGGCCGAGGACGGGCCGGGACAAAACATCCATCATGCTGGCCGTTGAAGACAAGCCCGGGGCCCTTTTTCACCTTCTGGAGCCTTTTACCCTGAGCAACCTTAATTTATCCAAGATTGAATCCCTGCCCATGAATCACGAAGCATGGAAATACGTGTG
>CAZVRN010000209.1:0-6090 GCA_964629485.1 uncultured Thermodesulfobacteriota bacterium
GGGACTGTGGCAAAGCATCGACCGCTCCAATGCGCCAGGTCCGTACAAAGTCATGGCCTTCCCTCCATGACTTATCTTGTACAACAACCTCCGCAAAAAGCGGACACTTCATTTACTAAAATGACCGGACACATTATGTACTAGCTACAGAAATTCCGCGGACAGGAGTCCCCCAGGGTGGAGATTACGGCCAGGCAGTCGGGTGCATTCTGGGAGTTTTGCGTGGCGGACAACGGGATCGGTATTGACCCAAAGTTTCACGACCGTATCTTTGTTATTTTTCAACGGCTCCATGAGCGGGGCAAGTATCCGGGCAGCGGCATAGGACTTGCAATCGTCAAAAAAATCGTAGAGCGGCACGGGGGGCGCATATGGGTAGAGTCGGAGGCGGGAAAAGGCGCACGCTTCTTTTTCACCCTCCCTGTCAAAGATGAGCAAAGGAGTTTTGAACATGATGAAACCGGTCAATATACTGCTCGTTGAAGACAACCCCGCGGACGCGGATCTGGTGCGGGAAAATTTTGAGGCTTCCAAAGTTGTAAACGAGCTCTACGTGGTTGCGGACGGCGTCGAAGCCATGGCATTTCTGCGCCAAGAAAGCAAATACAAGGACACGCCACGACCGGACCTTGTACTGTTAGACCTCAATCTTCCCCGCAAGAACGGCCGTGAAGTGCTGGCCGAAATGAAGGCCGACCCGGTTCTGCGGCGCATCCCGGTGGTGGTGCTCACCTCGTCTGAGGCCGAGGAGGATGTGGTCAAGTCCTACGACCTTCATGCCAGCGCTTATGTAACCAAGCCCCTGGACCTGGAGGGGTTTGTCAGGATTGTGAGGGGCATCGAGGAATTCTGGCTGGCGGTGGTGCGATTTCCGCCCGAGGATGAACGATATGACCCTTGAGTTGGAGCAGAATATTCGGGTACTGATCGTGGACGACAACCCGGGCGACCGGGACCTCATGGTCGCGTATCTGGAAGAGGCCATGGAAAAGCTCGGCAAGGGACAGATCGACGTGGTCCTGCTGGACCTGGGGCTGCCCGACAGCCAGGGATTGGACACCTTTTGCAGGCTGCATGCCGGGGCGCCCGATGTGCCGGTGGTGATGATCACGGGGCTTTCGGACGACGCTGTGGCGCTCGATGCGGTGCGCAGCGGAGCCCAGGACTACCTGGTCAAGGGAAAGGTGAATGCAGAGCTGCTGTCGCGCGTCCTTCGTTATGCCATAGAGCGGAATCGGCTGCTTATCGAACTCAACCCGGAGAGGGAAAAACGTGAGAAGGAGCGCCATGAGGCGGCATTCGGCGCTCTTTCCAAATCCACCGGCGTGACCGCCGGGCTGTACGGGGAAAGACCGCTTTCTGAATCGGCCCTGGAACTGTTCGCGGAACTTGTAAAGGAATATGGGCGATTGCTAAGGGTCTCGTTGGAAAGACAGGTAAAACGGATCCCGCGGGATCTTTCCTCCGAACTTCAGGACCTTGCCGACAGGCTGGGGGGGCTTGGAGGCAGACCCCGGGACGTCATCGAAATACACAAGGCGGCGCTGAAGACAGCAGCCGAAACCGAGTCCCCGTCCAGAGCACAGGCCCTGGTCATGGAAGGCCGTTTTCTGGTGCTGGAGTTGATGGGATACCTGGTATCTTTTTACCGCCGCAGGTGTGTGTGGGCTTTTGGCGTAAGGGAAAAAACCAAGAACGGAGATCCGACCAAAGACGCCGGAGGAAATGCACCATGAAGGGCACGGTTAAAAGGATCGAAGCGAAAAGACTGAAAAAATACTACTATACAAAATAATCTAAAATCGCTATTTTGGACAAGTTAAGCTCCTGTTTTTTAACAATGCTCTTTGCCAGACCAAATCCAGGTTATCCTTGTTCGATTTGTCCTGTCCAAAACAGGACAGGTAGGCTACTAAGGATTCTTTTGTCGCGAAAAGCCCTCTTAAGGCCAGAAACAAGGGTTTATCTGGGCCTTCCAGGGCGACAGATCGAAGCTATGGAAGCCTCTGGATGTGAAACCCCGTCCAAACAAAACTTATTTTGGACAAGAGTGCTGAAAAAAGGAGAAAGTTCATGAACAAATTCAAGTTGAAACTTTATGTCACCGGCAAAACGACGCGCTCGGAGCGAGCCATATCGAACCTGCGCCGGATCTGCGAGGAGGACCTGGGAGGCGAGTACGAGATGGTGGTGATCGACGTGCTCGAGCGGCCCCAGCTGGCCGAGGAAGAAAAGATCCTAGCCACGCCCACCCTTATAAAGGAGATACCGCCGCCGCTCCGGCGCATTATCGGCGATCTCTCAGACCGCGAAAAGGTCCTGTTGGGTTTGGATATTTTACCGATTGAAAAAAACAACAAGGAAGGGGTTAAGTGATGTTTGCCGGCAAGAATAAAACCATTGAAAAACTGGCTACCGGTATCCCCGGTTTCGATCATATTTCGGTCGGCGGCATTCCTAGAGGCCGGACGACCCTGGTCTCCGGCACGGCCGGAAGCGCCAAGACAGTCCTGGCGGTACAGTTCCTGGTGGAAGGGATCCGGATGAATGATGAACCGGGGGTCTTTGTCACCTTCGAGGAGTCCCCGGAGGACATCCGCCGCAACATGCTCGGTTTTGGATGGGACATCGAAAAACTGGAAGCCGAAGGGAAGTGGGCCTTTGTGGACGCTTCCGAACAGGCGGACATGGAGACCGTGGAGGCCGGGGCCTATGACCTGGGCGCGCTCATCGCGCGGATCGAACATGCCGTCAACAAGGTCGAAGCCCAGCGACTTTCCATGGATTCCCTGGGCGCCATTTTCGGCCAGCTCTCCGCCCGGGACATCGTGCGCAAAGAGATGCACCGGCTGGGTTATCGCCTTCAAGCAGATGGGGATCACGGCCATCATCACCTCGGAGCGGATCGAGGAGTACGGGGAAATCGCCCGTTTCGGGGTGGAGGAGTTCGTGGCCGATAATGTCATCCTCCTGCGCAACGTCCTGGAAGACGAAAAGCGGCGCCGGACCATCGAGATCCTCAAGTTTCGGGGCACGGCCCATAACAAGGGCGAGTTTCCCTTTACCATCATACCGGACCATGGCATTGTCATCATTCCGCTTTCCGAGATCGAACTCAAGCAGAAATCCTCCAACGTGCGTGTGAGCTCGGGCAATAAACGGCTGGATGAGATGTGCGGCGGTGGTTTTTTCCGCGACTCCATTATCCTGGTTTCAGGGGCCACCGGAACCGGCAAGACCCTCACGGTGACCTCGTTTATCGCTGGAGGCACGCGCAACGGGGAACGCTGCCTGCTCTTTGCCTTCGAGGAGAGCCGGGAGCAGCTCTTCCGCAATGCCAGCGGATGGGGCGTGGACTTCGAGGCCATGGAGCGGGAAGAAAAACTCAAAGTGATCTGCGAATACCCCGAGGTCATGGGCCTGGAGGATCACCTGATCAAGATGAAGGCAGCCATCGAGGAGTTCAAGCCCAACCGCATCGCGGTGGACAGCCTCTCGGCGCTTGAACGGGTTTCCACTGTGAAGGGGTTCAGGGAGTTCGTCATCGGGATCACCTCTTTTATCAAGCACGAGGAGGAGGTGGGCCTGTTTACCTCTACCACCCCCACGCTCACGGGCGGAACCTCGATCACCGAGGCGCATATCTCCACCATCACCGATTCCATCATCATGCTGCGTTACGTGGAGGTGTTCGGTGAGATGCGCCGCGGTCTCACGGTGCTCAAGATGCGGGGTTCCATGCATGATAAGAGCATCCGCGAATTCCGCATCGACGCCGACGGCATGCACATCGGGGAGCAGTTCACCAACGTGACCGAGATCCTGGCCGGCAACCCGGCCCTGGTGCCGAAGCAGGACCTGGATAGGCTGGATGACATGTTCTCCGCGGAAGAAACGCCTTGAGTGGCGCGAGGTTCTTATTAAGGCAGCTCAATGTTCTATTGGTGGAAGACAATCCCGGGGATGTGGATCTGGTTCGGGAGGCAATCGAAGCGGAAAGCCACCGGCCGATCCATCTCCATGCCTGTGGGATCCTCGCAGAGGCCCTGCACATCGTCGGATCAACGCAGATTGACCTGGTACTGCTCGACTTCAACCTGCCCGACAGCAGCGGCGAACAAACCCTGGTAAAATTTCAGGCCGCCGCACCCGACCTGCCCGTGGTCGTTCTCACGGGCACGGACGATCCGCAGCTCGGTCACCGCTGCATCGAGGCAGGGGCCATGGATTATCTTGTCAAGGGAAGGGTCGAGTCTTTTATTGCACATGCCATCTACAATGCCACGGCCCGGGCCGCGGCCCAGAAAGAAACCAAAGAAGCATGTGAGAACCTCCAGAACATGTTGGATGACAGCCGGGATGCGATGCTGGTGCTGGCCGCAGACAACACGATCCGGTTCGCCAATAAGGCAGCCCGGACGCTTTTCGGCGGGCGTGTACGGCTAAATGAAAACATTGGAATCTTCATCGCCGACCCGGGCCGGGCGCAGGAGCTCGACATCCCCCGGCTCGACGGTACGGTGGCCGTCGTTGAGCTGTCAATTGGTGAAACCCGCTGGTATGGGGAGCCTGCCCGGGTGGTCATCTTTCGGGATATCACCGAGCGCAAGAAGGCGGAACAAGCTCTCAAGGCCAGTGAGGAGAAATACCGGTTGATGGTAGAAAGCTCCCGTGATTGTATCTTTGCCTGCCAAAACGATCGCTTCCTTTTCGTCAACCATGCGCTTGCCAACCTGCTGGGTTATTCCAGAGAGGAACTTTTATCGAAAAATCATATGGATATATGTACAGAAGAAGCCGTCGGTGTTCTTCAAGAGCGAGCCCGGAAACGCTGCAATGGCGAAACTCTGCCTGATCGATACGAATTGACTTATAGTAAAAAAGACGGGACAGAAGTTATTTTAGACCTCAACGAGAGGATCATTAATTACGAAGGACAGGAAACCGTATTTGTCGTCGCACGAGACATTACGCGGCAAAAAGAAATCCTGAAAATGCTCGAAGCATCCACTGCCCAAGATAAGAAGCTGGAGGGTTTTATCCCCATTTGCGCTTTTTGCTATAAAATCCGGGATAATGAAAAAAAAGGACATCCGTGGGAACCCCCGGCCGATTATTTGACGAAGCGTTTTCCGGAACTCAAGTTTTCCCATGGTATCTGTCCCGACTGCATGGAGGAATTGTATCCTGAAGACATGGAGTAAAAAGACGGAAAAGGACCACGGATTGAAATGAGACATAGGCGTTTTTGAGAATAGATATGTATGTTGATTTGATCCACAACGCAACCCTACTGGTGGCGCTTTCCGCCCTCTACAGCCTGCTTTCCCGGTTGCGCCAAAGATACGAGTTATGGGGCAAGATATGCCTCGGGCTTCTTTTCGGAGGCGTCTCCATCGCCGGCATGATGATGCCGTTTCACTATGCCCCAGGGATCATCTACGACGGCCGCTCCATTATTTTATCGTTGGCAGGATTGTTCGGGGGTGGGACCTGCGTGGCCATTTCCGCACTGATAGCGGGCATTTACCGTGCCTGGCTGGGCGGACCTGGCATCTGGGCCGACTTGGCCACGATTGCCGCAACCTCTCTGATCGGACTGTTCTTCCGGCGCAAAAGTGAGAATCATCCGGAAAGATATGGTTCTCTTTCTCTCTACGGCATAGGGATTGTTACCCATATTGCCATGCTGGCGTGTCAATTGCTCCTTCCCTGGCCTCATGCACTTACCGTGATTCAAACCATCTGGCTGCCGGTCATGCTGGTTTTTCCGGCAACCACTCTGGTTATCGGGCTCCTTATCGGGAATGAAGATGAGCGTCTGGTAATCCAACGCAACTTGGCGGAAAATCAGAAACTCCTTTCAAAATCACAGGCAATTGGCAAGGTCGGGAGCTGGGAGTATGATCTTGCCGGGAATGCCTTGGTATGGTCGGACGAAGTCTTCCGTATCTTCGGAGTCGATCCTGAAAAATTCGCTGTCACCTATGAGGCCTTCCTGGCATGTGTTCACCCGGATGACCGCGAGGCCGTGGACAGCGCCTATACCCGGTCGGTCGATGAAGGGCGGGACGTCTATGAAATCGAACA
>CAZVRN010000210.1:0-6073 GCA_964629485.1 uncultured Thermodesulfobacteriota bacterium
GACAATACAAATTTTCACGCTGAAAACGAGGCCATGAGATGAATTGATTTCAGTGCCGCGACTTGAATTTAACGGATTAGTACGGTATTTTTGGTCTTATGAACATCTTGCTTACAAATGACGACGGCATACACGCTCCGGGATTAGAGGCCCTCTACAATAGCCTCTCACAGGATCACCGTGTCTTTATCGTCGCACCGGAAACGGAACAGAGCGCGGTGGGGCACGCCATCACCCTGACCGACCCCATCCGGGTCAGTGAAATTTGCAATAACGGCCGCTTGTTCGGATACGCCATCAGCGGTACTCCGGCGGACTGTGTCAAAATCGCGCTGGCCGACCTCATTGAGGTCGCACCGGACGCTGTTGTTTCCGGGATCAACCTGGGGGCTAACGTCGGGATCAATGTTTTGTACTCCGGTACGGTTTCGGCTGCTGCAGAGGCCGCCATGCTCGGTTTGCCTGCCATTGCAGTATCTCTGGATACTTTTACCAACCCGGATTTCAGCCATGCCGCCGATTTCACGCGCCGGCTGGTTCGGGATTTAGACGCCTTAAACCTGGCCCGGCATGTCTGCCTCAACGTCAACGTGCCTTCTGTACCCAGGGAGCAGATCCGGGGAGTGGCCTGGGTCAGGCAACACCCGGCCGGGTTTAAAGAAAATTTCACGAAACGCCTGGACCCGCGAGGCAACATTTACTACTGGCAGGGTGGTGAGAATCCACCTCCGAATCTAGACCCTGATTCGGACATGAGTCTTCTGGCGCGCAAGATGATTACCATCACCCCCATCAAACATGACCTGACGCATCACGAGGAACTCGCCCGCCTCAGCAGTTATAAGATAAAGCCATAACCGGGTGGATTGAAACGGGGTATTTCCCCCCATCGTGGGGGAGAATTCACCATCATTATTTTTTCTTTTGAATCCCAGGGTAAATAGGCCAAGAATATTTATAACAGTGGTGAGGGGTTTTTTTCTAATTATTTAAACCAGAAGGCTTAGGACGGGGCGGAAAAAACCGGAAAGTCTTGGAAGTTTACGATAAAGTCGCAACTGGCATTGAATTTGCTTTATTAAATAATCATCCACCTGAGGAGTTGATTTTATGCCGCTTTACAATTATCGCTGCCGGGCTTGCGATTTAGTCGAAGATAGACTTGCGGGCATTGATAACCGGGAATTGATCTGCACCGAGTGCGGTGAAATCATGGACCGGCAAATCAGTGATGATAAAGCCTTGGCATACTACTTTATCAATTCTGAATCTCAAGAGGCTTTCAACTATTCGGATTTAGCCGAAAACCGTTCGTGAAATAAAAAAACGGTTTCCGGCATAAATTCATAGAAAAACCTGCCGTGAGATAGAAGGCCCAAGTATGTTCTTGGGTCAATTTTTTTTAAGCCTTTCTTCATCTCTTATCCGCCTTTCTTTGTCTTGCCCCTAACACTGCTTTATGGTATCTAAAAGCCTATTGACTTTAAAAGGGAAATCATATGCAGATGGTTGCCTTGATTATAGATGAGGAGGTTAGGGGAAATGCCAGGAGGTCGCGTCGCAAGGGTAACCGAAATTATCGCTGCTTCACCAAAGAGTTTCGAAGATGCGATAAAGACCGGTTTCAGCCGGTCGTCAAAAACATTGCGTAATATAACCGGCATGCGTGTCTTGGAACAGCGCGTCGCCGTGGATAAAAACGAAATCGTCGAGTACCGGGTCCGCATGGAGGTCATATTCGTATTGGAGGACTAACCCTGGTTCCAATATATGTGCAGCCGCCCAAGCTGCCTGATCCCCGGGTGATTCTGTCCCTGTGGCGGGCCGGTTCAGCCGCGCATGTTTCGGTAGTATTTTTATTTAAGCTGAGTTAAAATGTAAACGTAATATGCAAAACGGCGGTTTTTAATTAAGCTATGGCTTCATCAAAAAATCCTTTTGAAATATTTGGGTTAACACCGGAGATTGCTTTCCGCATGGAAGAACGGGACCTCTTCAGGCTGGTGAAGGCCATTTACCGGCAGATGCAAAAAGTTTACCACCCGGACCTGAATGCAGCCAGGGGTAAAACGGCGAGTGCTAAAAACTCCGCCTTGGCCGCCGAGTTGAACCTGGCTTTTGAAAAGCTGAATCTGGACAAGGATTCCGAGTCGTTTCGTCATTATCATAAGTTATATGCGGCCAGGCGCAACAAAGGTCTTCGCAAGAAGATCAACACACTGCGAAAAGACCTCAACGATCTTAAAAAGAGCAAAGAAGACCTTGCTCATAATTTTATGGAATACCTGCTTGAGATCCTGAATAAGGGAGACGGACATCGCAGGAACACGGATTCGTTCAGCCTCTTGCCGCACCCCACCGGTCTCAAGCTGGGCCTTAACGATCTGGCTATCAACCACAATCTTCGTTCCTGTTCCTGGGACCTGGGACCCAATTATAAAGAGATTTTTTTTGACCGCGAAGGCAAAATGTTTTACAAGCCGGTGGGGCGGTCAAAACCCTACCAGGTCAATTATATCCATCTTTTGGGTGTCATCGAAACGGATAAAATTGACCTGGTGCCTTTATTAAACCAGGTCCCGCCGAAACCAAATTTTTATAAAGGCCCGGTTGGGGATTGCGGGTACGGTAGAACTAAGCTTCCGACCGATATTTTGAATACACTTTCCTTGGATAAATTCAGGAAATTTTGCCTGCCCATTCTTTCTCCCAGGCTTAAGGAAAGGTCCTACCTTTTTTCTATCCAGCGCTCGATTTTCGACAGCGAACTCAACGTTTCTCTGGAAGGTGTGATTGTTAAAATTTCCGAGATATAGTTCCTTATCATTGAGCTTTGCTTGACAGTTTTTGGAGGATGCTTACAAGAACCCGACCAGTGCCAGGGGGATGAAAATGAAAATAGATCTTTCTCAGGTCAAAACTATCGGCCGCAGCATACTCCGCCCCGAAGGCGTCATGGCGCTCGACGATGGCACCCTCTACACGGCGGACGGACACGGCCGCTGCGCAAAAATCAAACCGGACGGGCAAACCTCCTTCTTCGGTAACGTCGGCGGCACGCCCAACGGCATTTGTATAGACAGCAAGGGCAACTGTATTATCGCCAATATCGGCAACGGCCAGGTGCAGTCCCTCTCGCCCGGGGGTCAGCACGAGGTTCTGCTTACTCACGCTGATGGCAGAAAAATCTCAGCGCCGAATTTCCCTTTCATCGACTTCAAAAACAGGCTTTGGGTTTCGAATTCCACTGAAAAGGAAGATATCCAGGAAGCCCTTCAGAAACCCGTTCCTGACGGCTCCATCGTTCTCATAGACGGGGACAATGCCAGGATTGTGGCTGAAGGAATATATTTCGCCAACGGTATAACCTTGGACCGCCGTGAAGAGTTTTTTTACGTGGCCGAGACCATGAAGCGAAGAATCCTGCGGTATAAAATCGCGGAAGACGGTTCCCTGTCGAGCCGGGAAGTGTACGGCCCGGAAGAGCTTGGCGCGTTGGGTTTTCCAGACGGTATTGCTTTTGATGAAGCCGGCAACCTTTGGGTCACATTTCCGGCCTTAAATGCGGTCGGGTATATCACTCCCGAAGGGGAATTGGAACTGGCCCTTGAAGACCCGGACAGAAAAATATTAAAGCGCCCGACCAATATCTGTTTTGGGTGGCAAGACAGGAAAACGGCTTTTCTTGGGAGCCTGGAGGGAACGAGTATCCCTTATTTTGAAGCACCGTTTTCAGGGATGAAGCTCATTCACCAGAAATGATTTAAAGGCATGAATAATATGGCAACATCCAACTGTTGGCCGTGAGCACGGCTGATGATTTTCGAGGTATGACATGTCGGGATTAGATTTCAACTTAATCGGGAAGAAGACTGAGTCCACTATTTTTGAATACACCTCCAAGGATACGATCCTTTATGCCCTGGGCATCGGGGCCCAGATTGACGAGCTTCCATTTATCTATGAGAATCCGCCGGGAGGGCAAAAGGTCTTTCCAAGCTTCTGCGTCATCTCGGGCGGTGGAGGCATCCCCAGGGTCGGAGATGGTATTGACATGTCTAAATTCCTGCACGGTGAACAGCTCATCAGGCTGTACGGCCCTCTCCCTCCCCGGGGAAAGGTGGTCAGGACAGGCGGCATCACAAATATCTTTGACAAGGGAAAGGCCGCGGTTATTCACTACCGGGTGGAAGGAAGCACCGAAGAAGGAAAACGGCTGTTTGACACCGAAATGACGATTTTTTACCGGGGCGCCGGAGGTTTTGGAGGCGACCCGGGTCCTAAAAGCGAACCCCTGGATCCTCCGGAAGGGAAAGAGCCTGATTTCAGCGTCTCCTACACGGTTCCTTTGAACCAGGCGGCCCTGTACCGCCTGAATGGAGACTACAACCCCCTGCACATCGACCCGGAATTTGCCAAAAAAGGCGGCTTTGATAAACCCATTTTGCATGGCCTTTGCACGTACGGGTATGCGACCCGCGCTATTGTTCACGGTCTTTGCGGCGGTGATGTGGCCTGTTTCAAGGAATTCAAAGCGCGTTTTTCAGACGTGGTTTTCCCTGGCGAAACCCTCACCACCATGGGGTGGAAAGATAAAGAGGGGAGATATTTGATTCAGGTGCGCACAAACCGCGGCGCAGTGGTAATCAACAACGCTTACGTTGAACTGGCTTAATTTTGTAAATCTCTCCCGGTTTTTTTACGTAACTTTCTTGTTTTTCCCGGTAAAATCAGCTTTACCTTGTGCCTCGGCCGGTCCCGGGACCGTAAGCTGCTTGCATTCTTACTGTACTATTTTACGACCTTTAAGAATCTCGCATTGATGGCAACAATCACCGTGCTCAAAGACATAAGCACGGCTCCCATGGCCGGAGACAATACCACTCCGTAACTGTACAAGACCCCTGCCGCAAGGGGGATGGCGAAGGCGTTGTACCCTGTGGCCCAGGCCAAGTTTTGCATCATTTTCCGGTAGGTTGCCCGGGAAAGACCCGGAATGGCCGCGGCATCCAGGGGATTGCTGCGAACCAGGATGATATCCGCCGTCTGGACGGCCACGTCCGTCCCGGCGCCAATGGCGATGCCCACGTCGGCCTGCGCAAGCGCCGGCGCATCATTTACGCCGTCGCCGGTCAAGGCAATGATCGTGAGCCACAAAGCCGCCCGGTTGGCCAGGTCCTGGCTTCTGGACTTGCTCTGCTGGGCTTGCTCGACCAGGTCAATCATCTGGGATAGAAAGGAATCCATGCCGGTTTTCTGGACTTCCGTGGTAATAGCGCCTTCGCCGTTGATGGAGCCTCCGATTACCAAGGTCTATTGGAACGAAAACATCGTATGGTCGCCGGGCTACTTCGTGAGCAGCGTAGGCGTCGATGAAGAAACGATTAAAAAATACGTTGAGCTTCAAGGAGGCCAGGATTTAGGTCAGATTCAACTGAAGCTGTAATGCAGTTAGGACCCCGGCTTTAGCCGGGGGTATCTATTAAAATCCCCGGGAAAAACTTCCAAGGAGGTCGAAAAAGATGAGAACACCCATGAGAACGAGAAAAAGCCCCGAAACCAGGCTCACCCAGCGTATCCAGCTCTTGAACCTTTTGAACAACAGCAGGAATCTTTCCAGGGCCAGAGCGCTGAGAAAGAAAGGTAACCCCAAGCCTAAGGCATAGGCCACCAGAAGAGAAAAGCCCTGGAGCAAGCTGTTTTTCATGCCGGCAAAGATCAAGACCGAGGCCAAAATAGGTCCCACGCACGGCGTCCATCCCGCGCCGAAGGTTATCCCGACCAGAAACGAGCCGATTATGCCGGCCGGTTTCGTTTTTAACTCCAGCTTTTTTTCTTTATCCAAAAATTTCGTGGGCAGCAGGCCAGCTACATGAAGGCCCAGAATAATCACGATTACTCCGCCTACCTGCCGGATAATATCCTGGTAGGCGGTAACCAGTTTACCCAGGGCCGTAATGGACATGCCGAACAGAATAAAGATGGTTGAAAAACCCGCAATGAACAAGAGGGACTGGATCATTACCCGCCGGCCGATACTCGCATCAGCGTCAGGATTGGTAGCGTCCTCGAG
>CAZVRN010000211.1:0-6058 GCA_964629485.1 uncultured Thermodesulfobacteriota bacterium
TTAAAAATACCCCTTTTTTTCGCCGCCTGCCTGAGAGGCTCATAAATAAAACCGACTTTAAAAACCATTGAAATCGTTTAAAGGTGCGGGTAATTATATCAATTTTGACATAATAGGCCGGAATTGATATATATCGAACATCAAATCGCCAATAGCCGCGGGAAGGAGTTAACATGAACAGAAAAATAATGAAAACCAGACAAATACTGACCCTGACCGTTCTACTGGCCTTGCAGATGCTTGTCTTTGGAACTTCACCCTCTGCCGCCGCTCCGACTCTCAGGATAGCCACAACCACGAGCACTGATAACACCGGCCTGCTGGATTACCTGGCCCCGCTTTTCGAACAGGACAGCGGTATAAAACTCCAATGGGTGGCCGTCGGCACGGGCAAAGCCCTGGCTCTGGGCCGAAACTGTGATGTATCCCTCCTGTTTGTGCATGCGCCGGCAGCGGAAAAAAAGTTTGTCAGTGCTGGTTACGGTATCAACCGGCGTGAAGTGATGTATAATGATTTCGTGATTATCGGTCCGAAAAACGACCCTGCCAGGGTGAAGGGGCTTTCCGTATCCAAAGCCCTTAAGAGAATTACAGAAAAAAAAGCCATTTTTGTCAGCCGGGGTGATGACTCCGGCACGCACAAAAAAGAACTCTTTTTATGGAAAGCCGCCTCTCTGCCGGTACCGGACAAAGAGGCATGGTACATACAAACAGGCCAGGGCATGCTGACCACGGTTAAAATGGCCGAGGAGAGGTCGGGTTACACGCTGGTGGACCGGGGCACTTATATTAAATATGAATACCAGGCCCGGGGTAACCCTCTTCTGTTTATTCTTATCGAGGGAGGTAAAGATTTAATGAACCAGTACAGTGTCATTGCCATAAACCCCGCCCGCTGCAAGACAGCGAATTATAATTATGCGCTGGGTTTTATAGGCTGGATAACCTCCCCCAAGGCTCAGAAATATATCGCTGACTTCAGGCTGATGGGGAAGCGGCTTTTTGTGCCAAATGCCGGGGATTAAGGGTTTACCGGGTTCAGGTGATGAGCCGGGAAAGCGGACCTTTTATAAAATTTTTCTACATCAAATAGATTAGTTTATGGACTTTATCTTACAGGGCTTTTTAAACGCGATCAGGCTGCTCCTGGCCGGCAGCGGCGAAACCTATTCCGCCATATTCACCACCATCAAGGTTTCGTCCCTTTCCATCCTGGCCACCCTAGTCATGGGCATACCTCTCGGTTTCCTTTTGGGATACGCAGATTTTCCGGGCCGAAGAATTTGCCGCACCCTGGCCGATACGCTCCTGGCCTTACCCACGGTTGTGGTCGGACTTCTGGTCTACGCGTTTATTTCACGCCGGGGTCCCCTGGGAGAGCTGGGGCTCCTGTTCACCCTGCCGGGTATGGCCATCGGCCAGACAATCCTGGCCTTACCGATTGTTGTCTCCCTTACGGCCGCAGCCATCGAAGGGCTGGACCAGCGGCTGAGGCTGACACTCTTGACATTAGGGGCCAACGGCTGGCAGTTGGCCCTGACAAGCCTCAGAGAAAGCCTTTACGCGGTTCTGGTCGCTTCGGTCACGGCCTATGGCAGAATCATATCCGAGGTGGGGGTTTCGATGATGCTGGGCGGAAATATAAAATGGTACACCAGGACTATTACCACGGCCATGGCCCTGGAAACCAATAAAGGTGAGTTCGCCATGGGGCTGGCTCTGGGTATCGTTCTGCTTGTGGTCGCTTTTATGGTAAACGCCCTGTTGTCCGTCTTGAAAATGAGGGCAAGCTCTTGAGTGAATTCATTTATCAACTCTCCGGTATTGTACACCGCTATGGGACGCACACCGCCCTGAATATTGAACATCTGGCCATCCGAAAAAACAGGATCATCGGGATATCAGGACCCAACGGGAGCGGGAAAAGCACCCTGCTCAAAATCCTGGCCTTTCTCCAGGCGCCATCGGAAGGAACGGTTCATTTTGAAGGAGAAAAGATAAATTTCATTGACCCGGCGCCAAGACGTGAGGTTACCCTGCTCCTTCAGGACCCTTATCTTCTTAAAAGGTCTGTCTTTGAAAATGTGGCCTACGGCCTGAGGCTTCGCCGGACAAAAGGCGGTTTAGCCGGGCGGGTTCACCAGGCTCTTTCCTGGGTGGGACTGGACCCAGAACGTTTTGCTTTAAGATCATGGAATGAACTTTCGGGAGGTGAGGCCCAGCGCGTGGCCCTGGCTTCCAGGCTGGTATTGAGACCCAAGGTTTTACTCCTGGACGAACCGCTGGCCAGTGTTGACGCGGCCAGCGCGGAACTGATCATGAAAGCCTCGCTCAGGGCCAGGCGGACCTGGGGGGCGACCCTGGTCATCGTCAGCCATGATCTGATCTGGATGCACGAGATCGCGGACCAAGTCTTAAGTCTCTTTAACGGGTCTCTTATCGGCTCCGGCGCCCGCAATTTAATCATGGGGCCATGGGATGTATCAGAAGGTGAACTCATAAAAAAAACCCTTGAGGACGGGCAACAGATTCTGGCCCGGAAACCCTCTGAACTAAAATCCGTGGCGGTCCTGGACCCATCGCATGTCACGATTACACCCGTAATCCCAGCCCCCTCAAAAGGCCGTAATACAATCGAAGGCACTGTTTCTCAGATGATTTTTGAAAAAAGTGAAAAAACGATACTGGTGAATGTCTTTGCCGGAGGCATATCCATTTCTTCACGCATCACTGAAGAGACCATCCGGGAGCGAGGCTTACATCCCGGCCAGTCTGTCTGGGTCTCATTCAATTGTGACGCTTTTCAATGGCTGTGAGCAGGGATCCCTTAAGAAGTTCATCTATTTGAAACGTATCTGAAAATTTTTAATAGAAATTAGAGGTTGCAGGTTATTGAATTTATTTTATAATAAAATCGTTAGACAATCAAACTATTTTCAGGCCCACAGCGGCCGGGGGTGCATTAGGAGATGGAGAAAAAGTTTTCAGGGAGTCGGCCAGGCTGACAGTCGCTTACATGTATAATTTTCTACCTGCCCTTGACGAGACGGATGAGCACGAGCTGCACAGGTTGCTTTTATAAGGTACCCTGAAGTCATGATTTCAACCGAAAGCAGAGCGGATGACCGAAAAGAATAACGTTAAAATTAAAAGACAGCCGCCGAAACCTGAGAAACGATTATCCGACCATCCGATAGTCACGGTACTGCGTATTCGTAATCTCCGCTATTTGTGGCTTGGTCAAAGTTTTTCCACGCTGGGCACCCAGTTCTACATGATCGCTTTGCCCTGGCTGGTTCTTCGACTTACCGGAGATCCTTTCAAAATGGGAACCGTCCTGGCGCTGGCAGGCATTCCCCGTGCGTTTTTCATGCTCCTCGGCGGTGCGCTCACCGACCGTTTCTCCCCTCGCACCTTGATGCTATATTCCAATTTTACCCGGATGCTGGTGGTTGGCCTGCTGGCCGCGCTGGTGCTGACTGAAAATGTGGACTTATGGATGATGTACGCATTGGGTTTGATTTTTGGACTGGCGGACGCATTTTACTTTCCGGCACAGTCTTCTATTATACCCCGTATCGTGAAATTGGAGCATCTGCTGGCCGGAAATTCAATTATACAAGGCACAACACAGCTAAGCATCGCGGTTGGCCCGGCCCTGGCGGGCGGGCTGATCGCCCTGTTTTCCGGCTCGCCTGAAGCAGGTGCGGCCCATGGCCTGGGGGCTACCCAAGCAACAGACGCAACCGGTATCGGCATGGCCTTTGGCATCAACACTCTCGGCTATTTCATATCCATCATAACGCTCCTGATGATCAAGGTCAGCAACCTTCCTGAAACTGAGCAGAAAGCCGCGACAAAAAACGTTATCTCCTCAATTAGCCACGGTTTAATCTATCTGTTCAAAGACAAGACGCTCAGGCTTTTGGTGCTGGTGAACGGGATCAGCCATTTCTGCATGGAAGGCCCTCTTTTCGTGGGGATCCCGGTGCTGGCCAATTCCCGCTTCCCCGAAGGCGCGGCTGCTTTCGGCATCATTATGTCGTCCTTTGGGGCGGGTATGCTGTTGGGTATCATCCTGGCAGGCACCCTTCCTAAGCTCCCTTCAAAAAGCATGGGTATGATTCTATTGATAATTATCAGTTTCAGCGGCCTGGGCCTGATGATATTCGGTTTTATCGCATCCACCTTCATCGCCGCCCTGGTGGTCTTATGCATGGCCACAGCGCAAGGTTTTGTGGTCATACAATACACCTCATGGATCCAAGGCCGCACTCCAGATGTCTTCTTGGGACGTGTTTTCAGTGTGATCATGTTTGTATCGGTCGGTTTGACACCCATATCGCAGGCCTTAGCCGGCGCCCTGATAAAGATAAACACCGCCGGATTGTTTCTTGGCGCTGGCATCCTGATGTCTATGGTCGTGGGTCTGGTGGCGTTTCGCCCGGAAATGCGATCCATGGGATTGGAATTGAAAAAAGTTTCATTGTAAAATCATTATTCACGCTTGGTAATTTTTTAAAAAACATATTCACCGTCAGAACCTTCATGGTCCGAGGAAGACTAATGAATGCCCGGAATACCCGTAAAACCAAAATTGTTTGCACCATCGGCCCGGCCACGGCTTCCCCGGAGATGATCCGGCGTCTCATTGCAGCCGGAATGGATGTAGCCCGGCTCAACTTTTCCCACGGCAGTCACGAAAGTCACGATAAAGCCATTCGCGACCTGCGCCGCGCCTCCCAGGAAGCGAACCGCGAAATCGGTATCCTCATGGATCTTGCCGGTCCCAAAATCCGCTTGGGAGAAATCAGTGAGCCTGAGAGGTTGCTCGTGCCCAACACCGTGGTGAAGCTTATATCCGGCCCGAGCGGCTCCGGGGATGAGTTGCCGGTTAATTATTCCGGTCTTTATAAAGACGTAGATGTGGGAGACCGCATCCTGCTGGCTGATGGTCAGGTTGAACTCCGCGTTCGAAAAAAAAAGAACCAAATTATTTACTGCCAGGTGGTTGTAGGGGGTGCGGTATCGTCCCGTAAGGGCGTGAACCTGCCCACCAGTAAGCTGAATATACCTACCTTCACGGACAAGGACCGCCGTGACCTTGAGTTCGGGCTTTCGCGGGGGGTGGACATTGTGGCCATGTCTTTTGTTCGTCATGAAGATGACCTGGCGCCCCTGCGGGAGATTCTCAGTCAAGTCGAGCGCCCCCCTCTTTTGATGGCCAAGATCGAGAAGCCGGGGGCGCTTAAAAGGTTCAGGGAAATCTTAACCGTTGTCGGGGGCGTCATGGTAGCACGAGGAGATCTGGGGGTGGAGATGCCGCTGGCAGAGGTGCCTCTCATTCAGAAACGCGTTATCAGAGAAGCCCGGCAGGCGGGCAGGGCTGTTGTCACCGCCACGCAGATGCTGCGCTCCATGGTCAGCAGTCCCCGGCCCAGCCGCGCCGAGGTGACAGACGTAGCCAACGCCGTTTTGGACGGGACTGATGCTGTTATGCTCTCCGACGAAACGGCCGTGGGCAGCTATCCGGTGGAAGCGGTTGAATTTCTGAATAAAATTTGTTCAGTTACAGAGACGCAGCTCCATGAAGAGCGCTTCCTGGATGAAGAATTTTCGGAACTGCTGCCAAAAGCTGAAGCGGCCCTCAGTCGCGCGGTATCATGGCTGGCTCGCGACCTGAAACCCGCGGCCGTTGTGACAGCCACTATCAGCGGCAGTACGGCCCGGCTCATTGCGCGTTACCGCCCTCCCCTGCCCGTGGTGGGGCTCTCACCAGAACTCAGGGTTTGCCGGCAGCTATGCCTGTCCTGGGGTGTGACGCCCGCCCTGATCCCTGACTGCAAAAACGCTGATGAAATGTTTAGCCTGATTCAGACTTGGGTTAAAGAAAAAGGCATTGCCGGACCAGGTGACCGCCTGATTGTTACTGCCGGGATTCCTTTTTATATACCTGGCACAACCAACCTGATCAAAGTAATAGAAATAGATTCCGCGTCCACTTCGATCAAGCCTCCGAAGCATTAAGGAGTAACAGATCCCAAGAACAGCCCTAATA
>CAZVRN010000212.1:0-6032 GCA_964629485.1 uncultured Thermodesulfobacteriota bacterium
CCGCGATATGAAAATTTTATAATAATTATATGTATTTTATAAAAAAATATCCCCTCCGGTCAAGCAAAAATAAGTATTAGAGCCACCTGTTTAGATATCCTGGTAAACCTGGGCCAGCCACTTGCGGCATTCCTGAAAAAAGACCAGAACCAGCATTCCCCGCTTTTAAATTTAACAAAAAAGAAAAAAAGGGATTGACACCGGCTGAATATGTAATATATAAGGTTTCAGCTAATTAAAGGGGTGGCGATTTGTCACCCCAAAATTTTGTAAAAGGGGGTGGTTCCAATGAATTGTCAAACTGTAAAACAAGGCGTGGAATGTATCTTTATGACGAAAAAAGGATGTGAATTCAATGGCGGCACATGCCATATGATCATTCCTGAGTGTAATGGTTGTGAACGGGCTCATAAATTTGAGGCAGGTGTTTTTTGTATCGCGGTTCCGGATCCGCGAGTAAAATGGCGGAGAGGGAATTGCAACCTGGCTACTCACATCAAGATAAAAAATGAGGGCAAAAAAGCGAAGATCAACCCGCTTAAGGCCTCCAAGAGGGGCGCCCATTAAAATATATCTATTTCCCGCCCATGTTCCCATTCCGGCGCAGGTCTTGTTTTTTAGATCTGCGCCGCTTTTGTATCCGGGCCCAAAGGGGCCGGCATTGGGAAATAATTGCCCACCGAAGACCTCTCAAAAACGAGTAACTTTGTTGAAATCGCGGAAGGCGAAAATTTAACCTGCAGGAATATTATTAATATTTCGAGGACTTAAAATTGAGCCTAACAATAAGTTCGGCTAAAGGGTG
Organism: uncultured Thermodesulfobacteriota bacterium; assembly: GCA_964629485.1. Classification (GTDB taxonomy): domain Bacteria; phylum Desulfobacterota; class Desulfarculia; order Adiutricales; family JAFDHD01; genus JAFDHD01. The sequence continues at coordinate 806 of CAZVRN010000212.1, forward strand.
AAGTTCCGAAGAGATTTTCAACGTCAATATCCCAACACGGGCACAAATAATTCTTTGCCCGCAAAATTAATATTTTCAGTCACTTATAAAAATAGCGCTCTGGCATCCTTTTTGCTTATCTAAAGCAACAAAACCTGCTTTTAAGGAGAAAATCCATGGAATTTCTAGCTGCGTCCGGTGTCTGGCTGGCCGTTTTGTTCGGATCAGTAATATATGAAACCCGCCGTATGAAAAAAGAAGAGCAACAAACAAGAAAACTTTTGAAGACCCTTTCTCAAAGTATTAAAAATAACGGCCCCATGTTAACATGGAAGCTTCAGAAATAAAAAGTATTCCTGATTTCCCTTGGGCCCCTTTAACCGTGCAGGTGTTTGAGCGCAAACCTCAAGGCCCATGCTCCTGGCCGTGTCGGCAATTTTAGTCACGGTGTAAGCCTGCACCCTTTTATCTCGTACCACACCTCCCCGAGTAACCTTCCCACGCTCTGCCTCAAACTGCGGTTTAACCAAGGCCAGGATATATCCCCCGGGTTTCACCAGGGCTTTAACTGGAGGCAAAATCAAGGATAAGGAAATAAAAGAAACATCAATCACGGCCAGATCGAATGGTTCCTGGAATTGTTCCTTCTTCAAATAACGGGCGTTGATCCTCTCAAGGACACGAACCCTTGAATCCTGTCTGAGACGCCAGTGAAGCTGACCGTAGCCGACATCCACGGCGGTCACATGGGCGGCGCCGCGTTTAAGCAGACAGTCGGTAAATCCGCCGGTCGAGGCCCCAATATCCAAAACCCTCGCATCTCTTACATCCACCCCCAAATCTTCAAGAGCGCCATCAAGTTTAAGCCCTCCCCGGCTGACAAACTTCTGACCTTTCTTCTTGAGAGCGAGTTCCGTTTCAATCGAGAGCATCTGCCCGGCTTTTTCCACCCGTCTAGAAATGTTTCCGCTGCTCATGACCAGAACCTGCCCTGCCATAATCAAGGCGCGGGCTTGAGATCTGGTTTCAGCCAGGCCCTGTTCGACCATGAGTTGATCAGCTCGAATTTTACTCATTTATGTTTCAAAAGTTCCAGCGCGGCTTTGCGTATACCCGAGGGATCAAGTCCGAGATCCCGCCGCAATTCGGCCTGAGTGCCATGTTCGACAAAGATATCCGGGATACCCAGACGTTTAAAGCGGAGGTTCGAGAGGCCGGATTCAGCCAAAAGTTCGCTGACTGCCGAACCAAATCCGCCTAAAATAGTATTCTCTTCCAGGCACAGGACTGCGCCTGCGGCTTGAGCCCGCTCAAGGATAAGAGCCTCATCCAGAGGTTTCACAAAGCGGGCATTGATAACGTTCGCTTCGATCCCCTCCTCATCCGCCAGAAATTCGGCGGCCCGGAGCACGGGATGTACCATAGCCCCCACGGCCAGGATGAGAATATCCTTACCGGACCTTAACTCCTCAGCCCGACCGACAGTCAGGGGTTCGACTGTTTCTTCTGGAGGCAGACCCAACCCGCTTCCCCGAGGGTATCTCACCACAATCGGACCATTATGATCGAGGGCCATAATCAGCATCCGGCGAAGCTCATTCTCATCCTTGGGAACGGCAATGGTCATATTAGGCATTGCTCGCATGAAAGAAAGATCAAAAAGACCGTGATGCGTGGGACCGTCCTCACCGACTATCCCGGCGCGATCCAAGGCAAAAACCACGGGCAGGTTCTGAAGACAGATATCCTGGACGATTTGATCAAAAGCGCGCTGGATAAAGGTGGAATATATCGCGATCACCGGCTTCAGGCCTTCGAGGGCCAGGCCTGCGGCAAAGGTGACAGCGTGTTGTTCGGCGATAGCCACGTCAAAAAACCGGTCAGGAAAACGCTTGCAGAAGGCTGTAAGGCCCGTCCCTTCGGGCATGGCCGCGGTGATGGCCACTACGCGTTCATCCCGCTCGGCTATCTCAAGAAGCGTCTGGCCGAAAACATCCGTGTAGCTGGGCACTGCTTTGGCACTCGTTTTGAAATTCCCTGTCTCGACCTCAAAAGCGCCAACTCCATGAAAATGAGTCGGATTCTTCTCCGCCGGGCCGTATCCTTTGCCCTTGACCGTCATCACATGAATCAGAACCGGACCTTCCAGGTGCTTACTGTTCGTAAAAGCCTCGATAAGCCGGTTGAAACGATGCCCCTGTATCGGCCCCATGTATTCGAAATCAAAGGCTTCAAATAAAAAACTCGGCGAAATGAAACCGCGAAATGATTCCTCACTGCGCTTGACCAGCTGAATGATATTTTCTCCAATGCCGGGGACCGTGCGCAGGAAATTCTGCACTTCCTTCTTGAAAGCGACGTAGCCTTTTTTTGTCATCTTGCGGCTGAGGAAGGATGAGAGAGCGCCGACGTTACTGGAGATGGACATCTTGTTATCATTAAGGATGACAGTCAGATTCTTGACCAGTTCTCCCGCCTGGTTCAATCCTTCAAATGCTATTCCACCTGTCAGCGATCCATCGCCGATCACAACTATAACGCGGCCGGGAGCTTTTTTCAGATCAAGAGCCACGCTCATACCTAAGCCCGCGGAAATAGCCGTGGAAGAATGACCGGTATCATAATAATCGTATTCGCTTTCAGCCCTTTTCGGGAAACCCGAGATGCCTCCTTTTTGACGCAGCGTCTTAAAACGATCGCGCCGACCAGTTAAAAGTTTGTGGGCGTAAGCCTGATGTCCCACGTCCCAAAGAACCCGGTCCTGCGGCGTATCGTAAACATAATGCAGTGCTATGGCCAGCTCGACGGCACCCAAAGAAGGTGCCAGGTGTCCACCTGTCTTGGAAACCGTGGTTATGATTTCCTCTCTAATCTCCTGAGCCAAAATCGGCAGATCCTTGACCGCAAGTCGCCTTAAATCAGCCGGGCAGTTAATATTATCTAATAATCTTGACATGACATGCTATTTCCTGGGTATTTTCTTAGAAATTTTCGTGCGGATGTATCTTAAATCCATTTTTGCCTTCAATACTAAAAAAAACCGGCGTTTACCGGGGTACACATATTCTGCATGAAGCCGCAGAAACGCCCCCCTCTCTCATTTACGCCTATTCAGAAAGTAGGCCGCAATTTCACGTAGGGGATCGGTTTCCGGGCCAAATCCGGCCAGGGCTGCCTGCGCTTCGGAGACCATCCTGCGGGCCTCTTCCCAGGACCTGTCTCGGCCCACCACACGAGGGTACGTGGCCTTGCCTCGCGCTTGATCCATCCCTGGAGTCTTACCCATTTCTTCAATATCTCCCTCAATATCCAGAATATCATCCACAATTTGAAAAGCAAGCCCTACACTCCGGCCATAGCGTTCCAGAGCTTTTATCTGACTTTCGTCACCCCCGCCCAGAATGGCTCCCGAGGTTACCGAGGCGGCGATTAATGCACCCGATTTGTGATGATGAATGAACCTGACCAGTGACTCATCCGCTTCCCGGCCTTCTGATTCAAGATCCACCACCTGTCCGGCAATCATGCCTTCTTTTCCAGCGGCCCGGGCAATCACCTCCAAAGCGGCTAGAGCGAGATCAGGTCTGACCAGACCTTGAAGGCCGGCCCCGGCTAAAAATCGCAGTCCCTCGGTCAAAAGTCCGTCTCCCGCCAGAATGGCCAGCGCCTCCCCGAAAACCTTATGGCTGGTCGGCTTACCGCGACGCAGGTCATCATTGTCCATGGCCGGTAAATCGTCATGAATCAGGGAATAAGTATGTATCATTTCCAAAGCCAGAGCAGCGGGCATGGCAATTTCAGGAGCGGCGCCCACTGCTTCAGCACCGGCCAGGCAGAGGATAGGTCTGAGCCGTTTCCCGCCCGCAAAAAGACTGTAACGCATCGCCCGGCCCAACCCTTCGGCAGGGCCGCTGATTTCGGGCAAAGCCTCTTCAAGAGCGCGGTCCACCCATTCTTTTCTCTGATTAAGATAATCTTTAAGATTCAAGTCCGTTATCCTCTCCCTCGTCAGATGAGAGAGCGAAGTTTTCACTTACAAGCTGCCCGTCATCATTCTTGATCAAAAGCTCCAGTTTTTTTTCAGCCTGATCGAGCTTTTTATTGAGATCGCGCGCAAGCTTAATCCCTTCCTCAAAAAGGGATAATGACTTATCAAGATTCAGCTCATCTGATTCAAGATCTTCAACAAGCTGTTCCAAACGGGCCAGACCTTTTTCAAAAGTCAATTCATCTTCTTTTTTTTCAGACATTTATCTAACCTCATCGACAGTTACGTTCAGTTCCCCTTCCGCCAGGAGAACATTGAGCCTTTCGCCAACAGCACTTTCACGGGCCGAACGCAACGTCTTTAAACCCGGCTGCTTCCGAACCACGGCATAGCCTCGCTTCAGCACGTTCAACGGATTCAAATCTCCCAGTCGTGATTTGTAACTGGCCAACCTCTCGCGCATGCGTGATAAACGGGCCTGAGTGACCCTGATCATAGCCTGCCTTAGTCCAGCGAGCCTGGTTCTGGAAGTTTCCAGGTGAATGCGGGGAGTTGCCAAGGTCAGGCGATTTGCAACATATGCAAAATTTTGACGGCGGTCTTCAAGGACCAAACGCGCCACATCGATCAGTTTCCCGGTAACATCGTCGAGCCGCAGGCGGTGATCCGCCAGCCGCCGAAAGGGGTCGCCCAGGCGGGTAAAAAAATGGGCTATTTTCTCCCGCACGAGATTCAGCCTGTTCCGCACGGCTCTGACCATACGGCGGAGCAGACTTTCAATGTGCGAGTTCAGCGCCGCCTTTTCACGGAATATTAAAGCCGCGGCGGCCGAAGGGGTGGGCGCCCTGAAATCAGCCGCGAAATCAGATATAGAAAAATCAATCTCATGACCCACGGCTGAAACAACCGGAATATCTGAAGCGGCCACGGCCCGCGCCACGATCTCCTCATTAAAGGCCCATAAATCCTCCAGAGAGCCTCCACCCCTGGTAAGAACAATCAAGTCAAAATTCCCGCAGCGATTGAGATCAACAAGGGCGTCAGCAATCTCCCGGGCGGCACCTTCCCCCTGAACGCGGACGGGATAAACAGATAAAGTCACATTTTCAAAACGCTGCCTGGCTACCCGGATGAAATCCTTGATCGCCGCTCCAGTGGGCGAGGTGACCAGGGCTACCCGCCGGGGCAAATAAGGCAAAGGCTTTTTTTTGGCCTCATCAAAGAGACCTTCAGCCGCCAGCCGGGCTTTGAGTTTCTCAA
>CAZVRN010000213.1:0-6027 GCA_964629485.1 uncultured Thermodesulfobacteriota bacterium
TATTAAAAATCATGCCATTAATACCTCTATTAACGGTATTATGCTCACAGACCTTGAGGGCCGGGTAAATTACGTGAATTCAGCCTTTCTGGACATGCTGGGCTATAAAGAAGCTGATGAAGTTCTCGGAAAAAACAGTAATGAGTTCTGGAAGGGCGAAAAATCAGAGGAAATGTTTAGCACGCTCATTGAGGGCAAAGGCAACGGCTGGAGAGGTGAAATACAGGCCCAGCGCAAGGACGGGTCGGCTTTTGAGGTCGAGATATCAGCCTCTTTGATCAAAGATACCAAGGACCTCCTCATTGGAACCATGCTCTCCTTCATGGACATCACTGAACGTAAGCGGGTTGAGGAGAGAATTCGCCGGCTGAATGAAGAACTTGAACAAAGGGTGATCGAACGGACAGCCGAGCTCAAAAAATCTCTGGACGAACTTAAAGATACCCAGGTAAAGCTGGTGCAGTCGGAAAAGATGTCCGCCCTGGGAGGGCTCGTCGCAGGGGTGGCGCACGAGATAAACACCCCGCTTGGTATTGCAGTCACGGCGGCCTCTTTTTTGGATGAAAAAATACAAAGCCTTGAAAGCCGATTCGGGTCCGGCAGCCTGAAACGTTCAGACCTGGAGAGACATATCAAAACCTCGCGTGATTCCGCCGGCATGATATTGACCAACCTGCGCCGGGCCGCGGAGCTGGTTCAGAGTTTTCAGATGGTTGCTGTTGATCAGTCGAGTGAGAAGCGGAGGACCTTTAAGCTAAAAAAATATATAGAAGATGTATTGCTGAGTCTGCGTCCCAAACTTAAAAAGACACAGCACACTGTAAAGATAAACTGCCCCGAAGACCTGGAGCTTTTTACCTATCCCGGCTCTCTCTCTCAGATCATCACGAATCTGGTCATGAATTCTTTAATCCACGCCTTTGAAGACATTGAGCAGGGTGAGATTGTTTTTGATATCACCGAGCAAGACAATGCTATCCGGTTCCAATACAGCGATAATGGAAAGGGTATAGCTTTGGAAAATATTTTGAAAATATTTGATCCCTTTTTTACCACCAAACGGGGAGAGGGCGGGAGCGGACTGGGGTTGCATATCGTCTATAACCTTGTAACCCAGTCACTCGGTGGACAGATTGAAAGCAACAGCGCTCCCGGACAGGGCGCCACCTTTACTATCTGGATTCCAAAAGAGGAAAAATCTAATGTTAAAAAAGAATGATGAACTCACTGTTGCCGGGGATGACGATCTTATTTTCGCGGATGAAACAACAGACCAGTCTCCTGAAATAGATCCTAAACCGTGGAAACTCATGATTGTTGACGATGATGACGAGGTTCACAATATCACCCGGATGGTTCTTGAAGATTTTTCCTTTGAGGGGAATCGTCTTGAATTTTTAAATGCTTATTCAGGAGAAGAAGCCAGGCGCTTGATCATCCAGCATCCTGATACGGCCATTATGCTTCTTGACGTGGTTATGGAAAACGAGCATTCAGGGCTGGATGTGGTCAGGTTTATCCGCGAAGAACTGAAGAACAGCTTTGTCCGGATTATTCTTCGCACGGGTTATCCCGGCCAGGCCCCGGAACGGAAGGTTATTGTTGAATATGATATCAACGATTATAAAGAAAAAACCGACTTGACCGCTCAAAAGCTTTTCACCTCGATCACGGCGGCGCTTCGTTCTTATAGGGACCTGAGGACCCTGGAAGAGAGCCGGAAAGGTCTGGAGCAGATCATTGACGCCTGCGGCTCTCTCTATAGAATTCAAGCGCTTAAACAGTTTGCCCACGGAGTGCTCACGCAATTGATTTCCATACTCCACCTGGATGATAATTCGCTTTACCTCCCTACTTCAGGTTTCGCGGCCGTCCTTGAAAATGACGATTATACTATCCTGGCCGGAACCGGTCATTTCGAGAAATTTATCGATATGCCGCTGAAAGACATCGCTTCCGAAGAGGTTTTAAAAGACCTGCAGCTGGTCTCTCGAAAAAAGAAAAGTTCATTCAACGCTGACCGCTTCATAGGATATTTTCGAACAAAAAATAATCCGGAAACCCTTCTTTATTTACATCATCGCCGGCCCTTGAGCGAGCTTGAAAAAAACCTGATCGGTATTTTTTCAGCCAACGTCTCTATTGGTTTTGACAATATTTGTTTAAATCAGGAAATTATTGATACACAGAAGGAAATTATTCTAACGCTGGGTGAGGTCGTGGAAACACGGTCCCGGGAAACAGCTAACCATGTTCGGCGTGTGGCCGAATACTCGCACCTCCTCGCCCTCAAAGCCGGCCTGGATGAGGAACAAGCTGAAATTCTGCGCCAGGCGTCGCCGATGCATGATGTGGGAAAGATCGGAATACCAGACACTATTTTGAACAAACCGGGACGCCTTACCCCGGAAGAATTCGAATTAATAAAAGCCCATGCCTGGTTGGGATACGATATTTTAAAGAACTCAAACAGAAGAATTATGAAAGCCGCGGCAATAGTCGCCCTGCAGCATCACGAACGCTGGGACGGTAATGGATATCCGCAAGGTCTGAAGGAGGAAGATATTCACGTTTTCGGACGCATTACCGGTATTGCCGACGTATTTGACGCGCTGAGCAATAATCGGATCTACAAGAAGGCGTGGGAACCGGAGAGGATATTGGATCATATCCGAAAAGAGCGGGGCCGCCATTTTGATCCGTGGCTGGCGAATTTTTTTCTTGAAAGTGTGGACGAGTTTTACGCCATCCAGGACACCTACCCCGACGAATTATCCTCTTCCGGAACCAAACCTTTCAATCTTCCGGAGCGATAAAGATAGAGGGAAATTTTTACCTCTGACGTTAAGGGTCAGGAAAATGTTTAAAAAATTATACAACTCCGCCCCAAACCCGCCTTAAGCAAATCCTTCTTAAAAAGCCGCCTCTCCCGGGTCTTCATAACCTAAAAGCAAATCCGGCCCTTGACAAATGCCTTTGGATATAGAGAATAAAAAGATATTTTTAAAATACCGGAAATTTTGTTGAAACCGCCGAAGGCGAACTTTTAAGGCGCAGGAATATATTAAATATTTCGAGGACTAAAAATTGAGCCTGATAATGAGTTCAGCTAAAGGACGAAGTTCTTAAGAGGTCTCGGTTCGGGTTCGTCCATCCGACTATTCAGGAGGAGACAATGCTGGAAACATTGAAATACAAGAGCTCAAATGGTATTCGGGCCTTTCGATGCTGGTTTATTCCTTATGCCTTTTCTCGCATTCGCGCCGCTGAATTCAGACCCGTGCTATGCTATCTCTATACCGACTGGAAGTGTAACATTGATTGTCACTATTGCTTCCAATACAATAATACCGAGCCGGGCATGACCCTGGAAACCGCGAAAAGCTCCATGGACTGGCTCAAATCCATCGGCTGCCGCGTCATTGCCATCATGGGCGGGGAACCCTTGGTGCGCAAGGATTTTATTCTGGATGTCATTCGGTACGGCGCCTCAAACGGTTTGTTCATGTACCTGCCCACCAACGGTTATTTAATGGATAAGGCTTTTATCGATGAGATGGGCAAAGCGGGCGTGGCCGCCGTGAATCTCGCCGTGGATTGTGTGGCCCCGCGCCGGGGGCTTCCCAAAGCGTTGCTCAATATTGAACCCCAGTTTCGGTACCTGGTTGAAAAACAGGTCAAGTACGGCTATATCATTTTTTTCAATATAAATATCTGCCGCACCAACATCAAGGACGTTAAACTGCTGACCGAAATCGCCCATCAAAATAATATCGGCACTGACTATCATCTCAATGAGCCGCCCCAGCACATTGTTGATGTTGATTTCTACAAGCACAGGGACGACGACGGCCTGAGCATCACGCCTGACCAGTTCGAGGAAGTGGACGAACTGCTTGACTGGATCTGTGAAAAACAGCGGCAGGGCTGGGGCATGGTTAACTCCATCGCTCATCTCCAGGCCTTTAAAGACAGAATGCGGGGAAAAATGAATGTCTGGGACTGTCGCGCCGGCCATAACGGCGCGCTGATCAGAACGGATGGCACCCTTGCGCCCTGTTTTGACCTCATGAGTTATGACTTTGACTGGGGGCGGATCTGGGAACCCAATTTCGATGAGGAAAAGCTAAGGGAGCTGAAAAAAGACTGCGTGCCCTTCTGTTCCAGCACCTGTTTTTATACCATGGGACATTACTACAAAACACGCATGGCATATGAATGGATTCGCAAACATACCAAGGCCGGATAATTTCCGCTGGAGCTATAAGCAGGCGAAGCCTGAGGCTTAGAACTGCCTTTCAAGGGCATTCCTCCGGCTTGCGATAAAACGCTGCAGAGTTAAAAAGTCATCAAAACCAAGCTCTGAAAACTTTATGCCCAGGCCGTCGGGTGTAGCGCGAGTGACGTAGCCTCTTATGGACAGCGGCTGTACATCGGGCTCGTCATTCAAGTGCAGTTGGATTTCAACCGGGGTACCTGGGTCCCATTTTTTCTCTGTCTCCACAAAAATTCCCCTGAGGTTGATATCCCGGGAAATTACTCTGGACGCAGTCCCGTTCGGCCCGATCAGGGTTACAACCGACTCATATCGTAATCTCTCTCTTTTACGCTTGTTGTTTGCTGTCATTTTTACAATTCACCTCTGCGAGCTGCTTTTATTGAAATTCATGGTGCGGCTTGCTGATTGCCTCAGGTTTCGCCCTCCAAACTTGGACCTTAATATACCATAAATAATTCAATTTCAGGCCCTGTCAAGACCTTACGGGGTGATTTGTTTCCTTTCTGACAGGGGGCGGCATGCCAAAAGGTCCCCCCATTTTTTTCTTGACATAAAACTAGGAACATGTATTTTCGCTAGGCAATAGGAGATATGCTATGAAATACAGACTATCATTCATCAGGGCTATCAGAAGGTCTAACTGCGCCATCCTGTGGGGGTGCGGGTTATAGCTGTATAAATACATAAGTTATCCCTGAGACCCCGCAATTTCGCGGGTTTTTTTATCTCCAATTTTATCTCTGTGTAAATCTTCGTTCGGTTTGCAGTAACTTTGAATACAGGACTTTTCACGAGGGAGAGAAAATCATGACACTTGAAATCAGACCGGTCAAACAGGAAGAAATGGAAGCATTTAAAGCTATCCCCAGAATGGTCTTTTTACCTCCTGATGACAGGCCGGAAATACAGATGCGCCCTGAATGGACCTTATGCGCCTTTGAAGACGGAAAGCTGGCCACATCCTATGCGGCCTGGCCATTTAAGATGAGGTTTAATGGGAAGAGTTTGCCGGTCGCCGGAGTCACTATGGTTGGAACTCGCCCCATCTATCGCCGAAAGGGCAACCTGAAAAAGATTACGGCGGCTCATTTTGAATTGCTTCATGAACGCGGCGAGCAGTCCATCGCTGTGCTATATGCCTCTCAGGCGGCCATCTATCACCGTTTCGGCTATGCCGTTGTTTCCGCGTCCAACTCGTACGACATCGAACCCCGTTACCTCCGCTTCGCATTGACTCAGCCGGTTTCAGGCGCCTTTCGGGAAGCGGGCGACAATGAAATAGAGATATTTTCCGACCTGTACAGGCGTTTTTGCGCGGACCGCACCGGCTATTTCCATCGCCCCAAAGTTTTTTGGGAGAAATTCCTGCTTGCCCCGCCTACTCAAAAGAGGAGCCTCTTGGGCAAGGTTTTCTATGAAGAGGCCGGAGAGCCGCTCGGCTACATGATATACACCACGGAACTTCATCCTGAGGTCGGGCAGACAGGGCCGTGGCAGAAACTTGTTATTCGCGATATGGCCTGGCTTAACGCTTCTGCCTACCACGAGGCATGGAACTTTCTGGCCCTCATGGACCTGGTCAAAAGCATCAACTGGCGGGCCCCTGAAGATGACCCCTTGCCGCACCTGTTAGCGGAACCCCGGATGCTTCACAGCACCTGCTTCGACGGGCTGCTGGCGCGGATAGTTGATATTGAACGAGCCGCACCCGGGAGGGCCTATGATGAGAATGGAACACTCATTTTTGA
>CAZVRN010000214.1:0-6006 GCA_964629485.1 uncultured Thermodesulfobacteriota bacterium
AGTATACGGTCGTCGGGGGCTCCAGGGCCCGGCTGGGACATACGATCAGCATGGGCAGGCGGGAGCTGGCCGCATAGTGGATTTCAGAGCTGGCCCAGAGAATCCCCTCGGAATTGATGCAGAGCATGGAGCGGACGCCCATCCTGGACAGGCCTATCTGCATGCTCGAAGCCGCTTTTTCATTGTCGGGCACAATGACTTTGAGGTCCGGCGCCTCGCCTTTGTCGATAAATTTCTGTGCGGTCTCCATGACCTCTTGGTTCGGTCCCATGGGGAAGGAGCCTAAGACCCGCACCCGGCCGCACCTCGCGGCCCACGCCGCAGCTTCATTTCCGGTCAGACTCATCCGCCTTGTTTTCATATTTTTCCCCCCGTGCTCGCTTGTGTCTGCAACGCCCTGTTGGCTTCTTCCATGGTTATGGCGTTGAACAAGCATTCCTGCGCGCAGGTGCCGCAGCTCTTGCAAAAGTTGTAATCGAAATGCACCACGTCTTCTTCCCAGGAGATGGCTCCCTCGGGGCAGAAGTAAGCTGAAAGACATTCGCTGCAGTCGCATTTAGTCATATCGCAAACCGGCAGCTTCCGGCGCCACATGGCGCTCATGGATCGAGTCTGTCTATGCGAAGAACCGTCCGGCTTCCGAGGGCTTGACACAATATCTTTTTTCTTTTCCTTCGGCAGACCCGGCAATTTCAGGTTATGCGCCACCCTGGCTTTCTCATATGCTTCCTCCAGGCAGAGCACATTCAATTCGCGCACCTTTTTACCCAGCCGCTCGTGGGCCATGGTGGCTTCTTTAACTGATTCAATCTTGACAAGGTCTCCGGTCGCGGCCACAAAAAGTCCCAGGGCCGTGATCCCGGACGGCGCTGGCTGGATGCCCACCCGCTCGGCAAAGATGGCCTCAGCATCCACCGTGGCCACCGTTCCTTCAAAAGGCACAGGGTAGGCCACTTCCTCCGGCGCCTTGGACGTGCAGACCATCAGAACGCCTGTCGCGAGCCGTTCGATGACTTCTCCCGGGGTCAACTGGGACATAAAGGAAAGACCCCGGGCCGGGCTGGTCAAAATTTCATGCATGAACAAAGCGCCTTCAGGACGATTGATGCCGATACCCGGAGGGATGTCTTCCGTGTCCGCAAATCGGATGACCATGCTGTTTATGCCCATTGAACGCAGTCCGGTCAGGTTTTGCCCGATGTATGCGTGCTTGCCTTCCATGATGAAGGCGCGGGCCAGTATTTCCACCGCTGTCCGCCCTCCCTGGCGCGCGATGCAGAAGATTGGAAATTCGTGGATCCCGCCCTGAACAAAAAAATCGTCCAGGCTCGATTTGATATTTACCCTGCTGGTCATATGTTTTCCTTTCCCGGCCCGTTTGTCAATCCTGCTTGAGACGATGCACTTCGGCAGTATCAGAGTCAGTTGGTTTTTCTTCGTAGCGTTTGACAATGTACTTGCTTTTATGGGTGGCGCGCTCAAAGGTGTTGGGCGGAACAAACTCGATTGTCGGCGTGACCCGCAGAGTGTTATGCATGTACTCGCGTATCTCCTGGTCAAGCCGCGGGATGTCGCCCGGATCAAGGTCTTGCCCGTATTCGACCTGCATTTGAAGCGGCGGCTTGACCAGGGGCGGCGGGTCATCCAGGATAATCCTGAACTCACCCGTAACCCTGGGCACAAATTTGGCCACCGCGCTCTGCAGGGCTGCCGGATATACGTTTACGCCCTTGACGATAAGCATGTCATCGGCCCGCCCGATAATTTTGAATCGCAGCCGAGTGTCGCCGCATTCACAAGGGCTGGTGTAAACTTCGAGAATGTCTCCGAGGCGGTATCTGAGAAGGGGCGAACCTTCCCAGTTTATATAGGTGTAACACATCTCTCCGGTTACCCCGTCCTTTAGCTCCAGAGACTCACCGGTTTGGAGGTCCAGGACTTCCAGGACGCAATAATCCTCGGAAACCAGGTGCATGCCCTTGTATTCCGGCGTGCGGCAGGAGTACCCGTGAAAATTGTGAGTCCCGCCGATTCCGTCACTGGCCGGCCGACAGAAAATCCTTTGGCTATCCGATCCCGCACGGCCGGGATGCCATAGCCTGGTTCAGCCCCGCCGCCCACGCCTATCAGGCCGAGTTCACTGGCCGGTTTGCCCAGAATTTCCGGGCATTTTTCCATAATGTATTGAGCAAAGCTTGGCGTGGCCACCAGCGTGTGGGGCTTGCACAGGTCAATGAACTGGAGCACGCGGGCCACGCCGGCCTCGGCTCCGACCGGGATGATGCAGAGGCCGTATTCCTGCAACGCATCCAGGACCGGGATTCCTCCGGTGAACATGCTTAAGGCCATGGCATGCAAGACCCGTGTGCCCGGCCTTGCGCCTGCGATCCAAAGTTTTCGGGCATGCAGCTCGCGGTTGACGTTGACGTCATGCCTGGTCAGGGTGTACAGGGTCGGCATGCCCGTGGTGCCCGAGGTGGCGCTGATGCGGACCAGTTTTTCCTGGGGAGCGCAGGTCAGCATTCCGTAAGGATGTCCGTATCGCCGAATGGACTCTTCCTGCGCCCATCGCTGATCATCCTTGGTCATGGTCGGAATACGGTGGAAATCATCCCAGGTCTTGATGTCCCCGGGCTGAATGCCTGCCTCGTCCAGCCTTTCCTTGTAAAAGGGGCCGTTTTCATACATGTATTTAATCTGCTTCTGAAGGGATTTGAATTGAAAGTCCTTCAGTTCGTCCCTGGACATGGTCTCCCGTTCGGGATTATAAAATTTACGTTTGGGATCTAGTGGCATGATTACCTCCTTGACTGTCTCCGCTCAAGACGGGCCTGCCGGCGCTGAGCCGGGCTGTCTTTATCATTAGTATCATGTATCACCATTCGTATCAGAAAGATTCAGGCCAGGCCGGCGATAAAGTCGGACACGTCTTCAAGCCGCTCAAAATGGTTCAAGTGGTCGAAAACCGACTTGATTCTTTCTTCAGACAAAATATTCCCGGCGCATTGCCGAAATTTCCTTTCCAGGTCCGACCGGCTCAACGGGTTGGCCGGTGTGCCTTTTGGCTGTTCAACCTTCAAAGAATACACGGCCCCGTCTTTCATCAGAACCTTGATTTCAACTGCCCGGGAAGCGCGGTCCAGGTATTTTGGGCTCACTTTTTCAATAAAGGCATTCAGAAAAGGGTCTTGAATTTTTTCGGGAGTGAACTGATCCGGTCCGATACGCCCGTCCATGATGGCCCTGGCGACGCAGTATTCCAGGCTGAATTTCGCTTCGGTTTCCGTCTTCGGCCGGGGATGAATCAGGAGAAATTTAACGCCTGAGCTGATTGCCACCTCTATTTTTTTAATGTCATCAGGATTTGGTTTATGCTGCCGGACAATGTTCAAAGCGCAGTCTATGGCCGCGTGGGTGCCCGCGCAGCACGGGTAAAGCTTGTGGGCCGGTCCGGAATGGATAATTTCCAGGGGATCTCCCAGCCGCTCGATAGACTGCCTGAGCCTTTCCGTGTCGGCGCGGCTGAAGTTTTCAAAAAAACCGAAGCGATCTTCAAGGGCTTTACGGTTGGCGGTCAGTCCGTCTGATGCGGACAGAACGGCCAGTAAGGCGCTGGAAGCGGCGCTTCCGGCCATGAGCGGCTTGGCCATGGTCCCGTTGTTGCACCTGAGCCCGGCGGCCAGGTTGGCCGCGATTCCCAGGGCGTTCTCGATCTGTTCGGTATCCAAACCTAACAGTTTAGAACAGGCAGCGGTCTGCATCAAGGTGCCCAGCGGCCCGACCGGAAACCAGCCCTGGGTCACAAAATCAGGATTCATGGCCCGCCCCAGCCCGGCGCCGACCTCAAATCCGATGATATAACCCAGAATGATTTCCTGGCCTGTGGCGTGTTTCAACTCACCAAGAGCGAAGAGGGCGGGCAAAAGCTGGATACTCGGGTGGGCCATCATGACCGCGCTGGTGTCGTCAAGGTCCAGGGCATGTGCCGCGGTGCCATTGGCCAATGCAGCCAGGAGCACTGATGTCTTGAATTTGCTTCCCCAAATGGTGGCCTGGGGGTTTCCGCCCATTTCCTCGGCCAGCCTCCGTATTATAGCTGCGCTTTCCTCATGAACACCGGCCAGGGTTACCCCGACATAATCCATGAAAGAGCCTTTAGCCCTCTCAACGGCTTCCAGCGACAAATCGCTCCAATCGTACCGCGTAATGAATTCAGCTATCTTTCGGGTCGGATTCATAATCAAGCTCCAACAATCGGCCACTGGCATGAGGCGTTTTTTAAAATTTTACCTTTTGCCGAATGAGTCTTGTTCATAAGGAGCCTTAATCTAAAATAGCCGGATAGATGATCGTTTTTAGCTGTCCCCGAAAATTAAAAGTACCATCTGGCATGAACTGGGTCAGAAAAATGACAATCAAATCTTCGAGCGGGTCGATCCAGAACAAGGTGCTGGCCGCCCCTCCCCAGGCGTATTCACCGACCGAGCCGATTACCTGGGACTTGTCAGAACCGAGATGAATTGAAAAGCCCAGTCCAAAACCGAACCCTTCGCTCGCTGTTTGACTGAACGTGCTAAGAGTCAGGTCTGTCAAATCCTGGCCTTCAGGCAGGTGGTTCATGGTCATCAGTTCAATCGTCTTTTTTCCCAGGATACGAACGCCATCCAGTTCGCCCCCGTTGAGCAGCATCTGGCAGAAGCGAAAATAATCTGAAGCCGTGGATACGAGTCCGCCGCCGCCGGAGAAAAAGGTGGGCGGTTTCATATAGATGCTCTTTTGCGGATCGTCTTCCAACTGAAGGGTTTTGTCGGGCCGGCGGCTGTAATTCGCGGCAAAACGGTCTAATTTTTCCGGCGGTACGTAAAAACCGGTATCCACCATCTTGAGCGGGTCAATAATTTTGGTTTTCAGATATTCATCGAAACGCATGCCCGAGAAAACCTCGACCAGATAACCCAGCACGTCTGTCGAAACAGAGTAGTTCCAGCGTGTTCCCGGAGAGAACTCAAGCGGCAGGCCGGCCAGTTTTTCAATCATTTCCCGAAGGGTGCCGCTTGCCCCTGACCCGCCGATGTCGAGCTTCCGGTATGCCGCATCCACGTTGGTTCTTTCCATGAATCCATAAGTCAACCCTGACATGTGGGTCATCAGGTCCCGGATCGTCATGGGGCGTTCAGGGCGGCTTGTAAGAAAATTGGGATAGTTCCCGGCCTCGTAAACCCTTAAATCGCTCCATTCCGGTATGAATTTGCGCACAGGGTCATTTAGCTGGAAATGGCCTTGCTCATAAAGCATCATCAGGGCTACGGAGGTGATCGGTTTGGTCATGGAGTAAATACGGAAGATCGTATCCCCGGTCATGGGTTTGCCGCGTTCGAGATCCATCATGCCCATTGGCGAAAAATAGGCGATCTTGCCTCGCCGGGCAACCAGGGTGAGAGCGCCGGCGATCTTCTTTGGCATCAGGTAGCGCTGGTTGAGATGTTGATCGATTCGTTCGAGCTGCTTGCTTGAAAGACCCACTTCCTCGGGTTTAACGGTCATTAAACTCTCCTTTAATTTCTTTATTGTTAAGCGAAAAGGGGTGTTTTTTTAGAGTGAAGTATGCCCAAACGTTGAACCGCTGTCAAGACTGAGTGGGATGGTCTTCAATTTGGTGCGTTTAAGTATGTTTGAAGGATCGAAGCCGCTGTAAAATTCATCCTTCGGTGAAATTTTATGGTCAGCTCAAAATCAAGCCCTTAAAATTTTTAAAATTGGGATTTTTGCGAGTTAATTTTCCGTATTCCGTTTTCCTCGTTCCAGGGCAGAGCCCTGAAACGAGAAAAAAAGGGATCAGGTCCTGTCAACCTGATCCCTTGTTTTCATTGTTGGAGGCGGCAACCGGATTCGAACCGGTGAATAACGGTTTTGCAGACCGCTGCCTTAGCCACTTGGCTATGCCGCCACAGTGCGTAAACTACCATCTTGGATTGACGGCGTCAATGGAAAAATCACGCCGATGTA
>CAZVRN010000215.1:0-5989 GCA_964629485.1 uncultured Thermodesulfobacteriota bacterium
CTGGATTCGCCGATTCCTCGCCGTCGAAAAGGATCCAGTCTGACCCGTGATCCGGCTCTGTGATGGCCCAGCACCCAACCATTTTGGCTTCCTTGTCGGCCACAAAATTTTTGACCAACTCCTGCATATCGGGTTCGGGAGACATCATGGCCCACGTGAAAGGTGTGGTGGCGACACCAAGACCGACCGCCAGACCCGGTGAAGCCCAACCCGATAACTCGGTCACCAGGGCCACGCCCAACGGGTCCAGTTCTAGTCCGCCAAAGTCCTTTGGAAAGGAAAGTGCATGAAAGTCCACTTCATAGGATTTGCGAAACACGTCCCAGAGAACAGAATCTTTAGCAATCACATCCTGAGGATCGGCCATTTTATCCAGTTCAATGGCTGCCGGACGCCATACTTCACTTAAAAATTCCTTGGTAGATTTCCAAAGGGCCACGTGTTGTTTGGTTAGATCGATATTTAACTCCCTAATTCCCATTACTGACCTCCTTTCACCAATAGATTGGTTCGGTTCTCTAGCTTTACCCAATAACCCTCATCGAGACAAACTTGCAACCACCCTCCCTATGGTTGGTAAATAGTTTTGATTTGAGTGTGCTGCCTTAAAACGATCATGAAAAGAAACTAACCCTTAATTTCGTTTATCCTGTCAGTCAATTCCGGGACAAAATCAAGGATGTCCGCCACAATGCCAACATCTGCCGCCTGGAAGATAGGGGCCTGTTGATTCTTATTCACGGCCACAATAAACGGGTTACCCTTCAGTCCTGCTAAATGCTGGAAAGCCCCGCTTATTCCCAGCGCCAGATATACTTTTGGTTTCACGGTCTTGCCTGAATTTCCCACTTGCCGATCTTTCGCCAGCCATTTGGCGTCTACAATGGGCCTGGAACACGAAACATCACCTCCCATGGCCTTAGCCAGGTCAAAGATGATTTCGATGTTGTCTTCATCTTCTATGCCTCGACCCACTGAAACGAGAACTTCAGATTGTGTAATGTCAACCTCACCGACTTCCGACTCAACAAACTCCACGAAACGTCGGCCTGCGGCCGGGGCGCCTCCTTCCATGGCCTCCGGGGTTTTATCCACTATCTGTCCTTTAAGGTTCTCATTTTCTTTGGCCTTGAAACAGCCCGGCCTGATCGTGATGACAGCGCCGCCTGAAATATCGCAGTCCACACGCGTGCTGACCTGGTCGTTGTATTCCTGCCGCACGGCCGTGAGCCGGTGGCCCTCGATTCCTTCAAAACCAACCACGTCTGAAATATATGCCGCGTCCAGCATGATGGACAGCCCGGGCGCGAGATCCATGCCAAAATGTTCATGAGAAAAAAGTATTATATCACCTTTGGGGATAATTCGAACCAGAAGTTTTCGAATCAGCTCCGCATCGGGGTGAGTAAGGGCCTCGCTGCTGATCTTCCAGACCTGTTGATAATTTTCCGACGCTTGATCGCACGCCGCATCAAGATCAGGGCCTGAACCCGCGACAATCGCGGTGATAAAGGCATCGGGATCTATCCCCCTGGCAGCCGAAATCATCTCAAGGGCCGTGTCATCAATAACCCCTTGATTATGAAGAATGTAGGAATAGATTTTTCGCCCCATTATTTGATACCTCCTTTAGATTTCAACAGATCTATGAGTTTTTCCACAATCTCATCAGTGCTGCCTTCGAGCATTTCTGCGCCGTCACCCGATTCGGCGATAAAATAGTTTCGCCTCTTTACCTTCGCGTTTGCTCCCCCGACAGAATCTGGCGGGAGACCCAGGTCGGAAGCGCCGTAAACCGGAACGTCAAGTGCAGACGCCTTCATTACTCCGCGTAAAGGCACATAACGCGGTTCATTAATGCCGGTTTGTATGGAAAGCACGCAGGGAAGATCAAGCTCATAGACCTCCAGATTTCCGCCTGCGACTTCACGGTGTACCCTGATTTTCTTTTCATCAAGAATCTCTATCTTGTTCACGATAGAAGCGTAAGGCCAGTCAAGCATCGCGGCCAGCATGCCTCCCACTTGGCCCGCGCCGTCATCCGCCTGGACACCCGTTAGGACCATATCATATTCACCTTTTTCGACTAGGGCCTTTAAAATCCGGGCGATCCCCTGTCCGTCAGATCCTTCGAAGGCCTGATCCATGAGAAGGACCCCTTTATCCGCCCCCATGGCCAATTCTCTTCTGAGCACCTCATCACCTTCTTCGCTGTCAACAGTTACCACCGTTACACTGCCGCCGTGTTTTTCCTTGATTCGTATAGCCTCTTCCACAGCGTAATTGTCCCATTCATTTATGGAATAAACGAGGTCATCCCGTTTGATGTCATTACCGTCACTGTTTAGTTCGATCTCATTTTCGCCGGTATCGGGAACCCTCTTGATACATACTAAAATGTTCATCCTTTACCTCCGGTTTATTTCAAATAAAGGTGTCACTCTGAACACGTTACTTTATGCGATGGCTAGATGACGGTCGATCAATTCCAC
This sequence comes from uncultured Thermodesulfobacteriota bacterium, assembly GCA_964629485.1. GTDB lineage: Bacteria > Desulfobacterota > Desulfarculia > Adiutricales > JAFDHD01 > JAFDHD01. The sequence goes on from CAZVRN010000215.1 coordinate 2,493, forward strand.
GAGATCAATGACCTCCATCTCTCCTTCCAGTCCACTGGTCTTGATGCCGTCTTCGATATGAATCAGGCAGAAGGGGCAGGCCGTGACAATAACCTTCGCTCCCGCCTCCCTGGCCATTTCAACCCTGACCTGGGCCATTCTTTTTTCCTCGGTAGGTTCGTAAAAGATATTCAGGCCGCCGCCGCCGCAGCAAAATGTTCTATCCCTGCATCTGGCCATTTCCACTCTTTTTATGCCCGGTATGGCGTCAATCACTTCCCGAGGAGCATCATAGATCCCATTATGCCGGCCAAGATAGCAGGAATCATGATAGGTATAGTTTCCGCGGCTGTTTTCTGAAGGCTTGAGACGAATTTCACCGGTTTTTATCTTCCTGGCCATGACCTGGCTGGTGTGTTCCACAGGTGGAATATCCGTATAATCATTGTTTAAGGCATTAAAAGCGTGGGGATCCGAGGTGATAATATTTTTGACGCCCGAACTTTGAATCGCCTCGGTATTGCTTGTCCTGAGATTTAAAAAAAGCATCTCCTCGCCGAACCTTCTCACTTCGTGACCGCTGTCTTTTTCAGCCGGGCCCAGAATCCCGAAATCTATTTTGGCTGCTTTAAGGACCCGCACCGTTGACCTGGCAATTTTTTGTATCCTGTCGTCATAAGAGGTGATACTGTCCACGAAATAAAGCGTATCAGCTGTTTCTTCCCCCTGTATGACCTTGATCTTACTTTCTTCTGGCAGCTCCTTGATCCAGTCTATCCTCCTTTTCGGCGTTTTACCGTAAGGATTTCCGCGTCTTTCCAAAGAATGCAGGGGTTTTTGAAGGGATTGAGGCACCATGCCCTCGTCAACCAGGCCCCTTCTTATATCAACAATCTTATCGATGTACTCTATTAAAAGCGGGCATTCCGCCTCGCAGGCGCCGCACGTCGTGCACGACCAGATCTCATCTTCCTCCACAACATGACCGATCAGGAACTTCCCATTTCCAGATGCCCGACCAAGCAAAGGATAGTTTTGGAACAGTTGATTTCGGCATTTGATAGTCAGGAACCTGGGCGACAGAGGACGCCCCACAGCGTTGGCCGGGCACTGGTCCGAACACCTCCCGCAGTCCGCACATGAATAAAAATCAAGCATATGCTTCCAGGTGAAATCCTCAAACCGTTTGACCCCGAAAGATTCAAGATCAACTATTTCTGATTCCTCAACACCCCAGCGAACAGGCTTTATTACTCCTTTATTTAGCTTCATGAAAAATATGTTGGGCAGGGCTGTGATCACGTGAAAGTGTTTGCCAAACGGAAGAAAGCAGAGGAAAAAGAAAAATATCAGATCATGACTAAAAAACGAAGCCAGATGTATGTTCTGAAGTGTTGAAAGGGATATCTTCCCCAATAGCTTCCGCACGATCCAGGTTCCGGTTCCTGGAATGTTGATCAAAGGCTCCAGCCCTTTTTGAAGCCTGGCCGCGGCAAGGCTTCCTTCAAAAATCATATCGCATAACATCAATCCTGAAATGAGCATCAGTACGGCCAGGGCTTCAGCGGTATGTTCTTTGCCGTATTCAGGAGGCACCGCGTATCTTTCAGGCTTAAAAAATCCCCTCCGGATCATGGCGGCGATACAAGCCAGAAGAACAATGGTCGCTGTAATATCTTTGAGGATAATGTAATAACGGCCTGCAGTCCCACCCAGGCCGGGCAGGGTAAATCCATCGGAAATCCCAAGCAGTACCAGCGACACGGATCTTACAGACAGGATGATGAAGCCGGCAAATATCAAAATATGAATAATTCCGGCGGAAGGGTATCTGAGATGACGATATTGAAAGATTGCGAACTTGAAAAGTTGGGAAATACGGTCTCTGATTTGATTCAGGCGAGGATCCGGAGCCGCTTTCAGTAATGGGGCAAGCCGCTTTGAAATGATGTAAAGAAACAGGGCGATGCCGACAAGAGGAATCAATACAGAAAGTATTACCAAGGGAACACCCGCCAGGGTTGCCGCTGCAGGTGAAATCAACACTGCTTCCATTATTTTTTGAATTCCTTATTCTTGCGGAAGGCCGAAAACCCTTGAGGCGCTGCCCGTGTCGGCCTTACATTGATTATCCCCTTGAGGACGTTGGCTTCTAATAAAGGCTTTTGGCCCAAGTCCTGGAGCCTGCTTCAGAAATTTTCTGTGCTCAAAGAAAGATAACAGTGTTCAGCTCATGCAGTGAACTAAATTTAGAAGCCATCTCAAAAAAGTTTGTTCCCCCTGACTCATTGTCGTACGAAAATTTAAGTCCTCGAAATATTAAATATATTCCTGCGGGTTAAATTTTCTTTCTCCGCGACTTAGGCCAAAACACTAATTGAGATAGCCTCTAGTAGAATGCCTGTCATCTGATTGTTTTGCCAGGATTAAGTCCTTAAAACCGCCGTAATTTAACTTTCCCGAATGTCTCAGTACTATTTAGTGAAAATACTGGAGAAAATAATAATTTAGAAACGAGTGTTTCTTACCATATCCTTAAACGTTGTGCAATTAATTATTTCGGCCGAGACACTGCGTCTTTGGTCTGATCCCCAAATTTTTTTCTGGCCGGGCGGGCGCGTAAAAACAGGCAAGTCATAATTTTTATAATGATTTCAAGATGCTTGAGGTCAAAGCTGGCTGTATCAGCAAATGATCCTACGAGACCAGATCAAATGGCCTGGCCTTTTCTGCATGTGTGACTGGGAAAAATAATAAATGAAACCGGTGCAAACTTCGTCTCTCAGCCAAACTCGTTGTCCAGCTTAAATTTTCGCCAGCCGTAACTTTAATAAAATTGCTGGTTCTAATAAATTTCAATATGATAAATTTGTCTGAATGTTCGTTACAAGGGTTGAGACCGGCCGCTTTTTCCTTAAAATATCCAAATATCCGGGATGGAAATTGGCTGAAAAGGCAAGAATTTTATTTGCGAATTTTAGAATGATCGATAATAAGAAAGGACTCGTTTAACATAAATACGAGTTTCCTTGAAGGGAGGAACACCACCATATCTTTTCACCTTGCGCGGGCCGGTGTTGTATGCGGCCACAGCCAGGACTTCATTTCCGTCAAAGGCGGCAAGCATCTTTTTTAAATATTCGACTCCGGCCTGAATATTATAGTGGGGGATGAACAGGTATCTGGCCCCGGCTTGTTCAGCGCTTTTCGGCATGAGCTGCATTAATCCTATGGCTCCTTTATCAGACACAACCTGGGGCCGGAAACTGGATTCAGCCTGAATAACAGCTTTAACCAGCGCGGGCGGGATACCGTGGCGCAGGGCGACCTGCCTGATACAACGGTCGTAAGTGGAAGGCTTGGTTTCCCTGATTTTTTGCTGTAAAAGTTTTTGGGCGACCTGATCTACAATCACCATTGGCGGCTTGTTGCTGGCGGTTTCAAATGCCCTGCCTGTAAGCAGGGGCTGGCTTAAAGCGCTTGGACCTGCCGGTTTAAGCGCGTTTCTCGCCTCGAGT
>CAZVRN010000216.1:0-5973 GCA_964629485.1 uncultured Thermodesulfobacteriota bacterium
CATTATCGTGGCCGGCGGATTTGCCGTGACGACCCTTCGCTCGACCATCACCTGGATTCTGGACCCGGCCAACCGCGACAGGTATGGCAAAATTTCGTTTTTCTACGGGGCCCGCACACCGGGGATGTTGCTTTACCGCGATGAGTGGCAGGCCTGGCAGGAACGCGATGATATTGACACATACGTCTGCATAGACCGGGAACACCCGGATTGGGACGGCCTGGTCGGTCTTGTGCCGGTGGTGCTCGAGGAAACAGCCCCCAGTGCTGAAAACGCCGTGGCGCTGGTCTGCGGGCCGCCGATTATGATCAAGTTTACTCAGCCGGTTCTGGAAAAGCTGGGTTTTGCCGATGACGATGTTATCATGAGCCTGGAAAACCGGATGAAATGCGGAATCGGCATTTGCGGCCGCTGCAATGTCGGCCCGGAGTATGTCTGTAAGGATGGCCCGGTCTTTACCAAAGCGCAGCTTAATGAACTGCCAAGGGAGTATTAAAGTTTACCGCGATCACGATCGCGTAAATAGGCTTTCATGCCCGGCCGCGGTTTAAGCGCTGTTTTTTTAGGGGGACACAATATGTTCCCCTTAATATATTCAGAAGCGTTTGAAAGCGGTTCATGGTTTTATCGGGGAGTAAATTATGGCTGAAATAAAAAGTACGCTGGATCTGGTCATGGAAAAAACCAAGGGCCTTGTGCAGTCCGAGGAGGAAAAAAAAGAGATCCAGGCTCAGGAGCGCCGGAACAGGGCCCGCAGCCTCCTGCTTCAGCTCAAAGAAGGTCGGATCAAACCGGATAAGCTTGCCGGAGCCCTGGCGCAATGGGGAGAGGAAGAAGCCGCGCTTATTAAACCCGTTTTTTTCAAACTCCTTTTGGAAAGCATAGCGCTGGGTGAGGATAACAGCGTTTTTTTGGACGGGATCAAGGCCCTGTCCGCTTCGCCAGGAGACGATGCCGCCAAAGACATTGAGGCTATTCTCAAAGAGTATGATCGAAGCATTATCGACCTGGCATTTATCTACCGCAAAAAACTGCTTCAGGAGCTTGAGTCCCGGGGAATCTCCGGGTCAGCCGTTGTCCCCAAAGTGGATCGGGATCCAGCCTGGGCAAAGGCCCGGAAGGAAATAAGAGACCGGTTTGAAGCCCGCTTGAACCGGGCCAGGGCTTTATTGGTCGAGAAAATTCAGCCCGCTTGAGGCTTAAAGCATGGGGAAATATGTCATCCTTATAAATTGAAAATTTCGTTCAATGTTATCCGCGCCTGTTACGGCCGGGCCGTGACCGGGCAGCAGCACCTCGATATCAAGCTTTGCCATGCGTTCGATACTTTCTTTCAGTTTGGCCCCGCTCCCACCGGGGAAGTCGGTGCGGCCCACTCCCTGAGCAAAGATAAGGTCTCCCGAGATGAGCACCTTTCGGTCAGGCCAATAAAGGCAGATGCTTCCCGGAGAATGACCCGGCGTGTGATAGATTTCAAACTTTTTATCTCCAAGCTTAAGCTCACCTTCCACCAAGTGCAGATCGATATGATAATCCTGCATCTTCTGGCCCAGGGCCTGGGAAAAAGCCGGGCCGAGTTTTTTCAGAAACTCCTCTCCGGCCGGATGCAGGGCTATACGGGCGCCATAGCCGGCCAGAGTCGCGCTGGCTTCCAAATGATCCGGATGACTGTGTGTGTTGATGACCAGGTCCAGTTTCTTAAAATCGATTCCGTCACTTTCCATCTGTTTGGCCAGGCTTGCGAAAAAGGCCTGGTGGCCGGGATCAACCAGGGTCTTGACCGGCCCGGTTATCACGATGCTGTTGCAGTTATTCTGGGTGTAACTCTCCCAGGGGTAAAAATAGAGGTCTTGGGTAATCTTCATCATGGCCCTCGTTTAGTTCTTTTTAAGCCGCGAGCATACCTAAGCTCAGGGCTTTGGTCAAGATTAATCATGTTGAAAATGAAGAAATTCTTAAACCGTATTTGATGCTAATTTGATGCTAGGATGAGATTTTTGTAAAACAAGTAATGTTGTTGAAATCGGCTGAGCCTGGCAATGAATTCAGTTGAAGAATGAAGCAGTTAAGAGGCCTCGAAATGGTATTTATACCTGACCGGTATTTTTAGGTAGCCACAGAATGCCTCTTAGTATAAATTATTGTCTTGAAAAGTTAAAAAGAAGACTTCACGGGGCAAGTAAGACCTCTTAAGAACCGGTAATTTTGTTGAAACCGTAGAGTCTCACGTGGAGTCTGACAATGGGTTCAGTTATAAGGACGAAGTGGTTAAGAGGTCTCGGAGTGCTTATTCGGAGATAACATGAGCCGGCGACTTAGAAAATCAAAAAAAGAATTGCCGCCTGAAGCCAAGGGCAGAATTGAAGATGCGATGGCGGCTTTGCTTCAGGGGATACCTGCGGAGGACCCCTTGGGCCACTTTGAAGCGGCGGCCGCTGGAGCGGCCGGGTATGAAGCCGACTTGATCGAACTGCTGGGAAAGCGGCGGAGTGCCAATGTGTTGAATTTCTTGTATCAGCTAAAACCGCTTTTAAAGAAAAAGGCTGTCTCTCGCGCCGCCAGAAGGGCGATATATCGCCTGGAACAGGCTGGCGTTAAGGCGGATCGTGAAGTCAAGGAGAAGGGCCAAGCTATGTTCCGTCCCCGGGAGCTGCGACCGGCTCAAGGATTTTTAACCGCCTATGAAGTCATGGACGTTCGGTATGGTATGCTTGTTTTGCCGGCTCAGCCGATGGGCTTAAACGTCGGCAGTTTCGTGTTCAGCCATTCTAAAGGGCTTGAGACGTTTGATTTTATTTACCATACCGAAGGCCAGTTCAAACGCTTGCTGAAAGATATGATTGCTCGTCAGGGAGATTTTCTTTTCGAGGTCCCGCCGGGCCACGTTCGTTTTGTCCTGGCCGAGGCCGTTGCCCGAACGCTGGACTTGAACCGGACCCTTCCCCAGGATTACGAGCGTTTCATCCCTCTGGCCGGGGCGGCCGTGTCCTTACCTGAACAGACCATGATATATGATTTGATTGAGGCGGATAAGGTAAAGGAAAGCGTCGATATCCCGGCCATGACTTCCAGGCTCCTGGAAAATGAACTGCTGGCTTCCTGGGTACTGACCAGCGAATTGGCGCCCTATCTTCGTAAGATTGACGAAATCGAAGGTTCAGTACTGGTGCTCACTGAACATCAGAAGGCGGAACAGAAGCAGTCTGTTTACGAAGAGGCTGAAAGGGAAATTTTTACGCCGCAAAAGAGAGCCGTCCTCAAACGCTGCCTGGAAGAGACAGCCTTGCTTTTTTGGCGCCGGGACGAGAAAGACCTGGCTGAGGGAGCCCTGGCCCTTGCTTTGAATATAAGCCCGGATGGCCGGCACACCCTGGCGCGCCGCCTGGATTTTGCCGCGAGCTTGGTCCAGTATTCCTTTGACAAGATTATTTCGGCCAGTCTTAAAACCGGTCCGGCCAGGGAGCCGTTTCAGCATTCGGATTCAGGCCTGATTCTCCCGGCCGGACTGAATAAACCGGAAGAGGGGGTCTAACCATGATCTTTAAAATTCCTGTTCAAACCAATCAACGGACGGAAATGGTTGATATTACAGGAAAGGTTCAGGATGAGGTGACAGGGGCTGGGGTCAAGAGCGGGCTGGTGGTTGTTTATGTCTCACATACAACCGCCGCAGTGACAATCAACGAGGGCGCGGATCCCAACGTCAGGACGGATATCGTAGAGACTTTAAATGAGATCGTGCCCTGGAAAAGAAGCTACAGGCATATGGAAGGTAATTCCCCGGCGCATATAAAAGCCACCCTGGTCGGGTCGTCCGAAACAATCATGCTCGAAAACGGCCGTTTGCACCTGGGGCAGTGGCAGCATATTTTTCTGTGCGAATTTGACGGCCCCAGGAGGCGAAGCGTTCTGGTCAAGATATTACCGGAGTGAGGCCCGCGGCCTGTTCTGGCCGGGGTGACGGTGTGGTGATATAATTTAAGATTATTTATGCGTCTTTTCCCGGGGACGCACCTTTCGGTAATTATAACAAACCCCTCTTATGAGGCGGTATATTATTATAAGGAGTGAACATGGACTTCGATGAAGAAACACAGATTGACGGTTTGATCGATCGTCTCAAGCAGTTTATCGGGGCTAAGCCTCAAAACCCGACGGCTCATTATAACCTTGGCTTGGCCTTTATCCAGAAAGGTCAGCTCGAGGACGCTGAGTACGCATTTAAAATGGCCCTGGAACTGGATGCCGAAATGGTCGAAGCGCATATAAACCTCGGGGGGTTGTATCTGAGACAAAAAAAGCTTGAAGAAGCCATTGCGGAAAACGAGAAGGCCCTGGAAATTAACCCGCACGCAATCCTGGCCTATAACAATATAGGCTTTGCCCGAATGCTTATGGATCAGCTCGAAGAGGCGGCCCAGGCTTTTAAAAAAGCCATTGAATTTAAACCGGATTTGATCCCGGCCAGGCTGTCCCTGGCGCGTATATACGAGAGGCAGGAGAAGTGGGAGGAGGTTATTGCCCAGTACGAAAAGATACTTGACCAGGACTCTGAATTTGCCTTGGCTCATTATAACCTCGCCCAGGTCTACCTTGCTCAAGGCAACCCCCGCAAAGCTTCGGCTCATTATGACCAGGCAGTTGCCTTGAAGTATCCGGTTGATCCTGAAATGGGCCGCCGGATCGAAGCTGCATTGGCCTGAAGGCAAATTTCATGAATCAGCTTGACCGAATGGAGGAACTGAAAGACTCCCTGGAAATCGCTCAGGCCGAAGGCGACAAAACGGCTGAAGCGGCGGCTCTTCATGGTATCGGCCGCATTTATTTGGCTGAAAAAGTGTATGACGCCGCCGGGGATTTCTTGAGGCAGTGCGCTCAGGTATGCCGTGAAAGCGGCCAGTTTAAAGGTTTGGCCCAGGCCCTGATTGAGCTTTGCGACCTGGCTTTAGCCCAGGAAAATCCGGAAAAGGCGGAAAGTTTTCTTCGGGAATCCCTGCTGATTTACCAGGACCTGAATCTGCCTCAGGGACAGGCAAGGGTACTCGACCGGATCGCCGATGTGGCCCTTATCAGAGGAGACCGGGATGAAGCGGTCAACTGCTGCCTGGAAGGGCTGAATCTTTGCCGCAGGGGCGCTGACAAGATCGGGTGCATTTATTTCCTGGAAAAGATCATTCCCTTGTACAAGCTTAAGGGCGCAATAGAGAACGTTGAGGCCTGTTACCGGGATTTGATTACTCTCTCGGAGGAACTTGGCGACAGGGAACGCATGGCCCTGGGCCTGGTCGGGCTGGCCGATGTATATGAACGCGCGGACAATTTCAATGAAGCCGTGCCTTATCTGGAAATGGCCCATGATATTTATTTGCGGCTGGGAAAAGAAAAAGAAGCAGGGTTAATTCGCGACCATCTTGAGCGCCTGCTTCACTCATGAAAGCCGTTTGCCGGCCTGCACCGGCCGGTATACCGCTTAATCCCTCCCAGGACAACCGGCCGCCGGGCAGGGCTTCGCCTCTGTATAATCCCTGTAGTTGATCTCCAACGAAATTTTTCAGGATGAAGAAAGAAACGCCTTTCTGTTGTTTTTCGTCTTTCAGTGTGCGGAGCTTGCTGAAAGCGGGTGAACCGGTCTTGAATAAGGCTCTGTTTGAAAGGGGCTATATTTCAGTGAACAATTTGAAATCAATAGATTTTTTAATTTATACCTTAATTTTTTTCCGATATTTTGTTAATAATTTAACAAGCTCCTTGACAATCAATTCATAAAATTTTATAGTCCTCTCAACTATAATATTGTGCTCCCAACCCGATGGAGGTTTAGGATGGAAGATGCAGAAGTAAAACAACAGGTAATTGATTTTCTGGAAAAGAAATCAAAGTCAAAAAAAATGTTTTATTTGAGCGATATCGCCAAAGGCATTGGAATGAAAAAGCGAGAGATTAAAAAAGTCATCCAGGTAATGATCGAAGAAG
>CAZVRN010000217.1:0-5973 GCA_964629485.1 uncultured Thermodesulfobacteriota bacterium
TGGATTAACATTGAACAGTAACCGGGAGAACCTTTTTTCAACCCGGGGCTATCTATTGCCTATAACTCCCCGCATCAACCCCAGTGTAGTTGCGAGTTGTGCATCTGAAGTTGCCTTAGAAACTCTCTTAAGTTTATTTAAAATTATTTTATTGTAACCTATAAGCTAAACCGTTACAAGAGCTAACCAAACCCGTGTTGAAAGCAGATAAACTGTCCGGTTGAAATGGAATCCTGGGAGGTGAAGACCATGAAATGAGCAGAGGTGTTACAAGAGGTGAGGATGATGAGATTTGAAGAGGCATACTATGGTTGGCAAGAGCAGAGATTGACTCAGGATGAGGCGGCTTATCTGCCGGGTGTTTGTGAACGGGCCTTTCGAATATTATCCATGGTGCGTCTGTTAATGTTAGCCCCTGTCAGCCGCACAGTCACCGGGTTAAGTAAATCAAAGATCAGCCCCCAAAAAAGATTGCCCGGCCGCATATGCTCCATAAGCAGAAGCCGGCCCCCGGGCTTCAAGACCCTTCGTAATTCCCGCAGTCCAAGGACCGGGTCTGGAACGGAATACAAACGTGGCGAAAACCGTGTCAAATACATTGTCCGGGAACCCGAGAGCCTGAATGTCCATCTCAACAATTTCCGGGTTACTCTTGTTTTTCACGAATTTTTTTCTGGCTTGATGTAGCATGCGGGGACTGTTATCAATGCCGATTACCCTGACGCCCGCAGGATAGTACAGTATGTTCTTTCCTGTTCCCAGGCCCGCCTCCAGGACCAATGGTCCGCGAATCCTCTCCCGAAGCCGTTTCCGCCAGGAAGCGAATTTGCCCCGCTCGATAAGGAATTCGAAGGCATCATAAAAGCGGGCCAGCCGGTTATATCTCTTTCTGGTAAATTCAGTGGCTTTGTTCCTGGTCTTCATTTCGTTCCTCAACGCCCGGTCCTGTAATGCCGCAAGGATAGTTTTCGACAAGAAAATTCTGCAAAATTTCGCTCGTAACCTGAGCGGCGGTCATTTGAAATACCAGAGTTGACACCCATAATCAAGATATTATACTGATGACAGTGTGATGGCACAAGGAGCTTTATGCTTGACTCGAAAATAATTAAGCGGTTTAAATATATTCAATCAAGGATGTATCAGCCTAATCCAAACGCTTAAGCCCAGGATGCGCGATTTGGTTGAAACCGATATACGAGGGAATAATTTTCAATATATTTTTGGACCGGCACCTTCCAGGCGCCTGGGTATTTCCCTGGGCCTGGATTTAATCCCGCCCAAGACCTGTACCTTTGACTGCCTCTATTGCGAGGTGGGCAAAACCACGGTCAAGACGGTTGAGCGCTTTGATCGCGGCATGGCCGACGATATCCTGGGAGAATTACAATGCTACCTGAACGCTCCGGGGCCTGAACTTGATTACATCACCCTGGCCGGCTCCGGGGAACCGACTTTGAACAAGGAAATCGGACTGATCATACAAGGCATCAAGGAAATGACCTCGGTAAAGGTGGCGGTTTTAACCAATGGAAGCCTCTTGGACCAAGCGGAAGTGCGTTCCGACTTAGCGCAAGCCGACCTGGTTGTTCCTTCTCTGGACACGGCCCGCGAGGAAACTTTTTACCGGCTTAACCGCCCTCATTCCAGCTTGAGGCTTGAAAAGATAATCCGTGGATTGATCAGGTTCAGGCAGGAATTTAAGGGCCGGTTTTGGCTGGAAGTCCTGGTTGTCAAAGGCATTAACGATCAGGTTGAGGAACTGACGGCCCTGAAGGCGGCCGCCGCCGAAATAAGGCCGGACCGGATACAGATAAACACGGTTTTCCGCCCGCCTGTTGAAACGCTCGCCCAGCCGATTTCCCGGGAAGAACTCAGGCGCGTGACGCAGTTCTTCGGACCCGTGGCTGAAGGGGCCGACGCCTTTAAAAAGGCGCCTCCTAAAATAGATCGGGCTGATGCCGAAAACGAAATCCTGAACCTGGTCGGGCGGCGTCCCTGTTCGGCCGAGGACCTTTCCTCAGTTTTGGCTTTGCCTTCGGGCCAGGTATGGAATATATTAACGGCTCTTGAGAAAAACGGTGCGATTTTTCAGGAAGAACACGCAGGCAACATTTTTTTTCGGCGAACTCAAAGCGCTGAATAACCAGATATTGAGTTTTAGTTTTAGTTTTAGAAGGAGGCCAGGAAATTCATGAGTGACAAATATCATCTGGGCCTGGATATAGGATCGGTTAGTCTCAACACGGTTCTTTTGGATGAAAAATTAAACGTAATATTTGACGATTATACCCGGATGCGAGGCAGGCCTTATGAAGTTACGCTTGATGTTTTAAAGCGTCTGCTTGGCGAGTATGACCAGGATCAAATCGCTACCGTCTCGATTACCGGAACGGGCGGGAAAATCATGGCGGAGCTTCTGGGAGGCTCATTCGTGAACGAGGTTATCGCGCAAACCAGAGCGACAAGTCATTTTGTGCCGCAGGCCAGAACCATTATTGACATGGGCGGTGAGGATTCCACGCTCATTCTGGTAACAAGTGAAGACGGCGGTCCATTGACCATCTCGGATTTTGCCATGAACTCCATGTGTGCCGCAGGCACTGGATCTTTTTTGGACCAACAGGCCCACCGCCTTGGGTACTCCATCGAGGATTTTGGCAAGGAAGCCCTTCGTTCCGAGACCCCGCCCAGGATCGCCGGAAGATGCAGCGTCTTCGCTAAAACCGACATGATTCACCTGCAGCAGGGCGCTACTCCTGATTTTGAAATTATAGCCGGCCTTTGCTATGCCTTGGTCCGTAACCTGCGAAGCAATCTGGCCAAAGGCAAGAAAATGCTGCCTCCGGTCAGTTTCCAGGGGGGCGTGGCGGCCAATTTCGGCGTGCGCAGGGCTTTCAGGGAGGTCATGGGTTTGGCCGAAGACGAGCTAATTGTTCCGGAGCATTTCTATTCCATGGGCGCCATCGGCGCGGCCCTGTGCACGGTTGATCGGCTCCGGGACAACCTGAAGGAGGCCAGCGGCTTTGCCGGGCTGGAAAAACTCGAGCGTTACATCAGCCGGCAAAAACCGGATGCCAGTTTCCTGCCGCCGCTTAAAAAGCCGGAGACAAAACCTTCCATCGATTATCGCAGCCTGGATGACCTGCCGCAGGGAGAAAAGGTGGATGTATATCTCGGCGTTGACGTGGGCTCCATCAGCACCAATATTGTTTTGATTGATGAAGACGCGAACGTTATTGACCGGGAATATCTCATGACCGCCGGCCGTCCTCTTGAGGCCATCCAGACCGGGCTCCGTGCCGTGGGTGAGCGCATGGGGGACAAGGTCCGGGTTGTGGGGGCTTGCACCACCGGCTCAGGGCGTTACCTGACCGGCGATTTTATCGGCGCAGATATTGTGCGGAATGAAATCACCGCCCAGGCCACGGCTGCCGCGGCCATTAATCCGGAAGTGGATACCATTTTTGAAATCGGCGGTCAGGATTCAAAATACATCAGCTTGGAAAACGGCGCCATTGTGGATTTTATGATGAACAAGGTCTGCGCCGCAGGCACTGGTTCCTTCCTGGAGGAGCAGGCTGAAAAGCTGGGCATCGCCATTAAAGAAGAATTCGGCGATCTCGCTCTTTCATCAAAACAACCTGTCCAGCTTGGTGAACGCTGCACCGTTTTTATGGAATCCGACCTTATTCACCACCAGCAACAGGGGGCTGAAACCCGGGACCTGGTGGCCGGGTTATCCTATTCCATCGCTACTAATTACCTGAACAAGGTGGTCGAGGACCGGCGCATCGGCGATCATATTTTTTACCAGGGGGCCACAGCTTTCAATGAAGGAATCGTGGCCGCCTTTGAAAGTATTACCGGGAAAAAGATCACCGTGCCCGATCATACTGATGTCACCGGCGCGATCGGGTCGGCTATCCTGGCCATGCGGGAACGCAACTGGGAGAAGAGCCGTTTTAAAGGTTTTGATCTCTCGGAACGCCGTTACGAAATCACTTCTTTTGAATGTAATGGCTGCTCCAATGCCTGTGAAATTCGCAAAGTAACACTTGAAGGCGAAGAGCCGCTGTTTTACGGATCACGCTGTGAAAAGTATGACCTCAAAAAGAAGAAGGCAGCCGAAAGCGGCATACCGGACCTTTTCAGTGAACGGGCCGAGCTGCTTTTTAACCCTCCCGAGGCCGTGCGTCCCGAAGGTCCGGACCGCGGGGTGATCGGGGTGCCACGGGCCATGTTTTTTCACGAGTTGATGCCTTTTTTCAAGACCTTTCTGGCTTCTCTGGGTTTTGAAGTGGTGCTTTCGGAAAAATCCAATAAAAAGCTGATTCACCGGGGCGTTGAAATAGTGGTCAATGAACCCTGCTTTCCGACCAAGGTTGGGCACGGCCACATTCTGGACCTCATTGACAAGGGCGTAAAGCGGATATTTTTACCCAGCATCATTAATATGCCCCGGGAAGATTCGGCCATGGAGTGGAGCAAAATCTGCCCGTATTCCCAGACATTGACTTACACCTGTCGCTCGGCCATTGATTTTGAGGCTGACGGCGTGGAGCTGATTCAGGGACCGGTTTACTTTGGAGAGGGCGAAAAGATTCTCATTGACTCCATGATTAACATCGGAAAGACCCTGGGCGTCGGCCCCGGGGAAGTGAAAAAAGCGGTTCGGCGCGGTCTTGAAGCACAGGAAAACTTTTACCAGCGTCTGTTGGCCCGGGGACGGGAAGTTCTGGATTTACTGGACGAAAAAGGCTGGCTGGGCATGGTTATAATTTCACGCCCGTACAACGGCTTTGATCCGGGGTTGAACTTAAACCTTTCCAGCAAGCTCAGGGACCTCGGCGTGGTCGGAATCCCCATGGACTTTTTACCCCTGAATGACCCCCAATATCATGAGGAGGCGGTTCATCATTACTGGAGTTATGCTCAAAAGATTCTGTCCGCTGCGGAAATCATCCGGAGAGATAAGCGGCTTTATGGAATTTTTATCACCAATTTTGGATGCGGCCCTGATTCGTTTATCCAGCACTTCCTGAGGGACCTCATGCGCGGTAAGCCTTACCTGGAAATCGAGATTGATGAACACAGCTCGGACGTAGGCGCCGTGACCAGGCTGGAGGCCTTTCTCGACAGTCTGAAAAACGTAACCGTGCCCAAGGAATCGCAAAGCTTGCTTACCTTCCGCGGGCGTAAAGTTCAGGAGGTCAAAACCCGGAAATTATTTATCCCGCCGATGACGGATCATACTTTTGCCATTGCCGCCGCCTTTGAAGCCTGCGGCGTGGAAGCGGAGGTGCTCCCGCCCTCAGACAGCGAGACATTGACTCTGGGCCGTAAGTTGACCTCGGGCAAGGAATGCTATCCCTGCACCCTGACCACGGGCGACATGGTGCGGTTGATCAAACGGCCCGAGTTCGATCCCGACCGGATGGCTTTTATGATGCCTTCGGGGAACGGCCCATGCCGGTTCGGGCAGTACCATCGTTTCCACCGCCTGGTCCTGGACGAACTGGGCCACCCCGAGGTCCCGATTTACGCCACCGATCAAGGCAGCAGTATGTACGATGAGCTGGAGGAACTGGCCGGTAAGGACTTTAAAAGGATCGCCTGGCAGGGCATAGTGGCGGTTGATATCATTACTAAAAAGAGGCTGGAGACACGGCCTTATGAAGTGAAGCCGGGCGAGGTGGATGAGGTTTATCAAGCCTGTTTGGATGATATTTGCGAGACGGTCAGGAATCGTCGGGATTTGGTTCAATGTCTTGTCAGGTGCCGGAATCGCCAGGATGCCGTCACTTTGAAAGAACCGGGTTCGAAACCCATTATCGGCGTCGTGGGCGAAATCTACACCAGAAACAATGAATTTTCCAACGAGAATACGATTCGAAATGTGGAGCGTTTCGGGGGAGAAACCTGGATGCCTTCCGTGGGGGAATGGATTCTCTATCTCAACCAGGCTCACAT
>CAZVRN010000218.1:0-5969 GCA_964629485.1 uncultured Thermodesulfobacteriota bacterium
CAGCCTCGTCACCAGGCTTTTAACATAGATGTCTCCTCCGTTTTCCACGATCACGCCTTGCGGGGAAAAGGGTAGCAAGCCTTTACCAACGAATTCGGCCAGACTTCCGGCTACGGCTGCCATCGGTCCTACGTTGGCTGTAAGACCCGCCGAAAGCATTTCTTTGACCGGCGAAGGAGCCAGCGGGTCCTCGGGGAGAGGCGACAGGCTGGTGATAAAAGTGGCATGCGTCTCGGCCCAGGCCGTAATTCTCTTCCGGCCCAGAATTACCAGATCAGAAGCCTCTCTGGAGAGGTTCTTTTCCGCGCGGATAAAAAGGTCGGTCTGCTCAATTCGAACTTCAAAACTGGTCAGGCCGCTGGATTTGATTTTACTGCGGTAGACAGCTTTCTCTCTGCCATTGGAAAAATTCATAGGAAAAATTTTTTCCGTTTGAAACCGGAAGGCATGAAATTCTAATGATACAGAAACTTAATACCTGCCTCGCCTAGGACTTGCTGGGCTTCGCGGAGCAGAATAAGGTTTGGAAGCACCTTCTGCCCCAGCCTGAGCACTGCTGTCCCCTGTTTTGGGACATGGAGATCGAGCACTACCTCGGTCTCCCCCTGGTGACGACTTAAAATGTCCTTGATTTTAAGCAGGATCTCCTGGTCGTGGGAGGAGGCGGATAACGCCAGCTTGACTTTCTGGACTATCTTGCCCGCCCCCTCCAGGGGGAGTATCTCTTTGGCAATAATTTTATTTACGGACGTAGGCCCTTTTTCATCAGTGGTCAACTCTCCTATGACCAGTAACGGCTTGTCCTGCTCCAGGTAGTCAATGCTTGCCTGGTAAATTTCAGGGAAGATAAGCACCTCCACCTGGCCCGCCATGTCCTCCAGGGTGACAAATGCCATTCGATCTCCCTTTTTTGTGGTAATAAGGTCTGTGTGGACAATGATTCCGCCCAAGTTAACCTTGGCCCCGTCCTCCAGTTCCTGAATCATCTGGGTATCAGCATTTGTCAGACTTTTGAGTTCTTGTTCAAAACGAGCCAGCGGATGCCCGCTGACGTAAAAACCCAGGGCCTCTTTTTCATAACTCAGGCGCTGAGTTTCACGCCATTCCGGGACGTTCGGCCAAATAATCGGTACATCCTTTTCATCTTGCCCGATGTGGTCAAACAGATTGGCCTGTCCTGACTCTCGATCCCGCTGGACTCGGGCGCCGTATTCCAGGGCTTCGTCCAGAGATGCGGCCATTTGTGCTCTTTTTACACCCGTGGAATCAAAAGCCCCGGATTTGATCAGGGCTTCAATCACTTTGTGGTTTGCTCTCCTGAGATCCACGCGCTGGCAGAAATCAAACAGGTCCTTGAACGGACCTTCGGCCCTGGCTTCAATGATGCCTTCAATCGCCGCCTGGCCCAGCCCTTTTATCGCGGCCAATCCAAAACGAATTTTTCCCTCCCCTACAGTGAAGTTCAGGTCGCTTTTGTTGATGTCGGGAGGCAGTACTTCCAGATTTTTTATCCGGCATTCATTCATCAAACGAACTAGTTTGTCGGTGTTATTGACTTCGTTATTCAGCAGGGCTGCCATAAACTCCAGTGGGTAATGAGCCTTTAAATAAGCTGTCTGGAAGGCGATCAGGGCATAAGCCGCGCTGTGAGATTTGTTGAAGCCGTAGCCGGCGAATTTCGCCATGAGGTCAAAAACTTTATTGCCTTTTTGGGGGTCAATGTTATTCGCACGAATTCCCTCCATAAACCGGCCGCGCTGCCATTCCATCTCCTTTGGCTTCTTCTTGCCCATGGCCCGTCGAAGCAGGTCTGCTTCTCCCAGGGAGTAATTGGCCAGCTTGCTGGCAATTTCCATGACCTGCTCCTGGTACAGGATGACCCCGTAAGTGCTTTTAAGGATGGGTTCAAGCTCTGGCAGCTCATACTCCACCTCGACACGCCCGTGTTTGCCGTCAATGAAACTGTCCACCATCCCGCTTTCCAACGGGCCGGGCCGGTAAATTGCCACCAGGGCGATGACATCTTCGAAGCAGTTGGGACGCAGTTTGACTATCAGGTCTCTCATGCCGGAACTTTCAAGCTGGAATATGCCGGTGGTATCCCCGGAGCAGAGGAGTTCATAGGTCAGCTTGTCATCCAGGTCCAGGTTAGATATGTCCACATTGATGCCCCGTGACTTCAGCAGATTCAGGGTATAATCAATGATAGTCAGGGTTTTGAGGCCGAGAAAATCGAATTTTACCAGTCCTATTTTTTCGACCCCGTGCATATCATACTGGGTGACCACGATTTTATCGTTGTGTTCGTCGTGGTTGGGAGCGATACAATACAGAGGCAGGTACTCTACCAGGGGGCGGTCACTGATGACCAGGCCGGCGGCGTGCGTGGAGGCGTGCCGGGGCAGACCCTCCAATGCTTTCGCTATCTCTGTGAGCTTGGCTACACGGTTGTCCTGCTGGATTAATTCTTTTAGCCTGGGTTCCTTTAAGGCCTCGGCCAGCTTTATGTTAAGTTTATTCGGCACCAGTTTGGCGATACGGTCCACCTCGCCATAAGGCATGCCCATGGCCCGCCCCACGTCCCGGATGACGGCTCTGGCCTGCATCTGGCCGAAAGTAATGATTTGAGCCACGTTTTCCGGGCCGCCGTATTTTTCTGATACGTATTGAATGACTTTTTCCCGGCCGTTTTTGCAGAAGTCGATATCGATATCAGGCATGGAAACCCGTTCAACATTCAGGAATCGTTCGAAAAGTAAACCATAAGGCAGCGGGTCTATGTTGGTTATGCCAAGAGCGTAAGCCACCAGGCTTCCGGCCGCTGATCCGCGGCCGGGTCCAACAGGAATATTGTTTTCCTTGGCGAAATTGATGAAATCTGCGACGATCAGGAAATATCCTGGGAATTTCATCCGGATGATGATGTCGAGTTCCATTTCTAACCTGTCCAGATACTCCTGCTCTTTCTTCTCGTCCAATTTACGATTTTGGCGAATATCCTTGAGCCTTTTTTCAAGGCCGGACCGGGCCCGCTTTCTCAGAAGTGTTTCCAGATTCTCTCCCTCACTTGTTGGAAAAACCGGGAAATGATATCCCCTCTTGGGTATTTCCAGATCGCACTCATCGGCGATCCGCAGGGTGTTGGTCAGAGCCTCTGGGGTATCGGTAAAAAGTTCTGCCATCTCCTCAGGGGATTTGAAGTAGTATTCTGCGCTGTCAAAGCGCAGCCGGTCCGTGTCTTCAAGATTTTTGCCGGTCTGAATGCAGAGCAAGACATCATGGGCCGCAGCATCTTCCCTGCGCAGGTAATGGCAATCATTGGTCGCCACAAGAGGCAGACTGAGTTCATCGGCAATATGACGCAGCCCCTTGTTGACTGCTTCTTGCTCAGGGCTGGGCCGTTTTTGAAGTTCCAGGTAAAAACGATCTTCAAAAATTCCCGCCAACTCGCGCGCGGTTTGCAGGGCTTTTTCCTCCTGGCCCGAAAGGATCAGGCTGGGCACCTGACCCTGTATACA
Organism: uncultured Thermodesulfobacteriota bacterium; assembly: GCA_964629485.1. GTDB lineage: Bacteria > Desulfobacterota > Desulfarculia > Adiutricales > JAFDHD01 > JAFDHD01. The sequence continues at coordinate 3,519 of CAZVRN010000218.1, forward strand.
GGCCGAGAGCGCTATCAGGCCCTGATTATATTTTTTAAGAACTTCGAAATCCAGGCGCGGTTTGTAATAAAAGCCCTCAAGGTTAGCGATGGTAACAAGACGGATGAGATTTTTGTATCCTTTATAATTTTTAGCCAGCAGAACTAGGTGGTACCGGGGATCTTTCGGCTCCCTGCGGAAACGTCCGAGCGGGTTTATGTATACCTCGCACCCGATTATGGGTTTTATCCCGGCCTGACGCGCCTTTTCGTAAAAGGTAAACGCGCCAAACATGTTGCCGTGATCCGTAATAGCTACCGACTCCATGCCGAATTCTTTTGCCCTGGTCAGCAGGTCGTCTATCCTTATGGCGCCGTCCAGAAGACTATAGGCGGTATGGACGTGAAGATGAACGAAAGACTGCATGGTTACTCCCATTCAATGGTGCTGGGAGGCTTGGACGAAATGTCAAAAACCACCCGGTTGATACCCTTGACTTCGTTTATGATTCGGTTTGAGATAACGGCCAGAATTTCATAAGGTACTCTGGTCCAATCCGCGGTCATGGCGTCCACGCTGTCAACAATCCTGAGTCCGGCCACGTTTTCATAGGTCCTCTCGTCCCCCATGACTCCCACGGTTTTAACAGGCAGAAGCACGGCAAAATACTGCCAGATGGATCGCGCTAGCTCTAAGTCTCGTTCTATTTCTTCCTGCACAATCGCGTCGGCCTTCTGAAGAACCTTGACGCGCTCCGGTGTAGTTTCACCCAGGATACGCACGGCCAGTCCCGGTCCGGGGAAAGGCTGACGCCAGATAAGTTCCTCGGGAAGCCCTAAAACCGCTCCCAGTTCGCGAACCTCATCCTTAAAAAGTTCACTTAAAGGTTCAATCAATTCAAGGTCCATGACTTCTGGCAGACCGCCCACATTATGGTGTGATTTTATGGTGGCCGAAGGTCCCTTGAAGGAAATTGATTCGATCACGTCCGGGTAAAGTGTTCCCTGCGCCAGGAAACGGATGTTTCCCAGTTTCTTAGCCTCCTTTTCAAAGACTTTGATAAATTCACGCCCGATGATTTTACGTTTTTCCTCCGGGTCTTCCACGCCTTTTAATTGTTTTAGAAAGGCGCTGGCGGCATCCACCGCGATCAGGTTTATCGGGAACTTTTCCTTAAAAAGCCTGACTACGCTCTCGGCCTCGTTCAGTCTGAGGAGGCCGTTGTTCACAAAGATGGCAGTGAACTGGTCACCAATCGCCCGGTGAAGGAGCGCCGCCACCACCGATGAATCCACACCGCCGGATAGGGCGCAGATGACCCGGTTTTGGCCCACACGGGACCGAATCGCTGACACGGCCGTTTCGATAAAATTAGCCATGGTCCATGTCGGTTCAAGTTGGCAGATGTTAAAAAGAAAGTTGGCTAATATGTCTTGACCTTTAGGCGTGTGAGAGACCTCCGGATGAAACTGGACCCCGATCAGCCGTCCTTCAGCATCCTGCATTGAGGCGATGGGAGAGTTCTGACTATGGGCGATCGGCTTGAATCCCGGCGGGAGCTTTTCAATGCGATCTCCATGGCTCATCCAGACCTCTAAAATTTCATCATCTTTTCCCAGCCCTGAAAAAATACCGCAGGGCTGATCGATAATTAATTCGGATGGTCCGTATTCCCGCTGCCCTGAAGAAATAACTTTACCTCCCAGGATGTGGGCCATGAGCTGCATTCCATAGCATATTCCCAGGATTGGAATTCCTGATTCAAATATTTCCCGCTCGATCAACGGGGCGTCAGGCTGGGTTACTGAAGAGGGTCCGCCGGAAAGGATGATCCCGCCCGGCGACATGGCCCTGAGTTTTTCCATGCTTACAGTGCAGGGATAAATCTCTGAATAGACTTTCAGTTCCCTTACCCGGCGGGCAATAAGCTGGGTATATTGAGAGCCGAAGTCAAGAATGATAATTTTGTGTTTATGTATATCTTCAGCCAATTGCAGTCATAACTCCATATTTTATGGAACGGATTTACCTTGAAGCGGTACCTTTCGACTTATCAAATCTTCTCCAAACGGTAGTTGGGTGCTTCCTTGGTAATAATTACGTCATGGACATGGCTTTCCTTCAGCCCCGCCGGGGAGATACGGGTAAATTTCGGTTTGGTTCTGAGTTCCTCGATGTTGGCACACCCGACATATCCCATGCCTGCCCTGAGTCCTCCAACTAGCTGGTAAATACTGTCCGCCAGTGGTCCGCGATAAGGCACCCTACCGACGATACCTTCCGGGACCAGTTTAGATTCTGAAAGAGCTTCATCCTGGAAGTAACGGTCGCGGGATCCTTCACGCATGGCTTCAATTGATCCCATTGCCCGGTATACCTTGTAGGTGCGGCCCTGGAACAGAACCATTTCTCCGGGACTTTCATCCGTGCCCGCAAACAATCCTCCGATCATTACGGCATGCGCTCCGCCGG
>CAZVRN010000219.1:0-5963 GCA_964629485.1 uncultured Thermodesulfobacteriota bacterium
CTTCATCATATCTCTCCATTCGCCTGAGCGTATTGCCCAGGGATTCAAGCAGGTTAAAATTAACGTCGTGGTCATCAGGGGACACAATGAACATGAACTGATAGACTTCGCCCGGTTAAGCCAGGATCGCCCCCTTGAAGTTCGATTTATAGAATATATGCCCATGGGTACGGTCGGCTATTGGTCTCAGGACAAGTTTGTTTCCGTTACGGTGATCCAAGAGCGCATCGCCGCCCTTGGTACCTTGATACCTGTTCCTTCGGGAGATGGAGACGGTCCGGCCGTTAAATTCCGTTTGCCCGGGTCAGAGGGGAGTCTGGGGTTTATCGCCCCGGTCACAGAGCATTTCTGTTCAACCTGCAACCGTCTTCGTCTGACCGCTGACGGAAAACTCAGGCTTTGCCTGCTCTCTAATCACGAAATTGACATCAAAACTCCGCTTCGTGCCGGAGCCACCGAAGCGGAAATAGCCGCTCTCCTTAAAAGGGCGGTATTAAACAAGCCCAAAGAGCATCACCTGGACGGCACGCTTCACTGTACCTCAAACCGCAGTATGAACCTGATCGGCGGCTAAAGGACAAGCGCTCGGGCCTAAGCTCCGAACTTGACCAGTCGGCTGGCATTCGCCATGGCCAGCGGCATCAAATCCATATGCTGAAGATGTCCCAGCCCCCCGGACATACAGGCCCTTTCACCAAATTCCCGGGTTCCATCCGGCCGGATATATCTGGATTTTAATAAAACGGGCAGAGGATGCCAGCTATGGCTTTTCCATAGCGCCGGGGTGGAATGATCTCCAGTGATAATGATAACATCCGGTTCAAGGGCCAGCATATCAGGCAGCAGCGCGTCAAATTCCTCAATGACCTTGATTTTACCCTCGAAATTCCCGTCCTCACCGAAGCTGTCAGTCTTTTTGACATGAAAAAAGAAGAAATCATAATCAGGCCAATGCCTAGTCAGGGTTTCGACCTCACTGGCAATGGTCTCGCCGGTGGGCAACACTTCCATACCAACCAAACGCGCCACGCCGCGATACATGGGATAGGTGGCGATAGCCCCGGCTTTGAGGCCATACACCTCGGAATAAAGCGGCAATTCCGGCGCCTTGGCCAGACCCCGCAGGTTAGCCCCGTTGGCTGGTCGCTGGTCAGCCAGGATTTCACTGGCCTGTTTAAGCCATTGATTAAATAACTGAGCGGTGGCTGCGGCTTCAGGACGAAGCGGTTTCACTGGCAGGGGAGGGACCCCTACCTGCTGCGGGTCGGTTTCAGTCAATCCGTCAAAAAGATTGTCGCCCCTGAGAACGAGCACGAAACGGTAATCCTTGACCGGTTCGATAAAAACCTCCACACCCGGCAGCTTGATATCACTGAGCATGCCCACCAGCTCAATGCACTTTTCCGTTGGAATGCGGCCGGCCCGGCGATCAGTGATAAAACCGGTTTCCGGGTCGAGGGAACAGAAATTTCCGCGCGCGGCCACATCTTTTTGAGTCAGTTCAAAGCCGATACCCAGGGCCTCCAGGACGCCTCGGCCGATTTGGTAAGCCAACGGGTCATACCCGAAAAGAGCGAGATGACCCGGACCGCTTCCCGGCGTAATACCCGGCATGATGGGAACGGAAAGTCCCAGTTCAGACACCTCTGCCAGCGCATCAAGGTTCGGAGTTCGCGCTTGCTCCAATTCGGTCTTACCCTCTGGAGTCAATGGCAATCCCCCCAGGCCGTCCATAACCACCAGAAGAATTTTTGTTTCAGCGGGAATCTTAAGCTGCTCGATAAGTTCAAGTCTGTTCATGCGATGAGCCTCCTCTTAACGACCTGTAAGGCCGGTCGTCTTGACCATAAGATTATACCAAAGCCGTTTGATTGACCAATATTTTTAAGGACCGGGTTTCTCAAAAAACGAATTAGCCTGTTATCCTGACCCGGACCTCCAGCTCTGCCCGGGTTTATCCGTCTTTGCTTTGAGGAAGTTTGATTTTTCTTTTGCTTGCCTCCGCCTGCCGCCGGTAAAAAATCGCCACGTTTCCTATCAGGCCGACCAGTTCCGCTTTTGATTTTCTTTCCATCTCTTTAGAAAGTGTTTTTTTCTCTTCTTTGAACTCATTGAACTTAACTTTGATCAGTTCATGGTCATCAAGAGCCGACTCAATGGCGGCCAGCAGACTTTCGGTCAGACCGTTTTTGCCCACCAGGACTACTGGTTTAAGATGGTGAGCCAGCCCCCGCAGATATTTTTTTTCTAAACCTCTTAACATTCTTATTATTCTCGCGAACGACAATTTAAAGGAAGCATATCCTTCTTTACTATTATTAAATCGAATTTCTGTTTCTTTCAAGTCAAGATAAAGGGGTCTCAAATGATTTGACCCTGTTTTTGGCAAATGGTATTTAGTACTGGTGGGCCTTTTAAGAAGGAATAATTTTGTTGCCCCCCGGATTCGCAGGTAAATGTCAGGGGGTGAATAAAAGTTTCACCAAACAGGAAAGCTGCCTTGTTTCAAGGGAAGCAACATGACGAAATTTAAATACAGGGATGAGACTAAAAGCCCTGAAAGGTCAACCGGGTTTCATTTATTATCCCGGCTGCTCTGCTTTCCTTTACCGGAATTAACTACAAAAGAATCGTTGAGCCCGGAATGATCAAGGTCATGCTCGGGGCCTCGAGCGAGGATATCCGGCTGAGAGATGAATTCAGTTTAACCGGCCCGGTGCCTGAAGTGAGGCGAGGATCGGGTTTTAAGAAGCGAGGTTCTAATTGAGCTTTTGATATGGAAAGCCTGGCCGCGGCAAGGTAAGGTTAACAAGGAAAATTAATATGGATAGCCACAAGATAACACCTCCCGGTTGGAAGCCGGATTTCGAACGTTTTCGCCAGGCCGTGACCACGGGCCAGCCGGGTCCGGTGCCAGTGGGCGACCTGTTTGCTGACCCGGGGATTATGGGAGAGTTTCTGGGCGAAAAAGCGGGAAGCTTCCTGCGCCTTATGGCCCGCCAAGGCAGCTCTTCGGAGAAGCCGGATAAAGAAGCTCTGGCTGAAGGGCTGAATTTTCTCGGCCAGTCGGTCAGATTCTACCAGGCAGTCGGCTGGGATTTTGTGACCGTTCACGGTCTGCTCACCTTTCCCGGTTTCCGCATGCGTCTCGCCGGCGAAAGCGAGAAGGAGATCAAGGGGGGTCGGCGGGCTTACATAGAGAGTGACAGCGGGCCGATCACGTGCTGGGAGGATTTTGAAAATTATAAATGGCCTGACAGCCCGGGCATTATTAACGCCGGGGCCAAGCTGTTAAATAACATGGTCCCGGAAGGCATGAAGGTCATGGTGCTGCCGGGTGGTTTATTTGAATGGACCACCTGGCTCATGGGCACGGTTCAGTTTTCCTACGCCCTTTATGATCAGCCTGATCTGGTGGATGCGGTCATCAATAAATTATCAGATATTATTTACAGGGGGGCCGAGGAGTTGATGACACTGTCAAACTTCGGCGGTCTTTTCATCGGCGACGACATGGGTTATTACTCCGGAACACTGGTATCCCCCAAAATTCTGCGTGAAAAATTTCTGCCTCACCTGAAAAAAATGGTCGACCTGGCTCATAGCGCCGGGAAGCTGGCCCTTCTCCATTCCTGCGGCAACCTCGAAAAGATCATGGATGATATATGCGATACCGGAATTGACGGCAAACACAGTTTCGAGGACAAGATTATGCCCGTGGAGGAGGTCTATCGCCGCTGGGGAGATAGAATCGGCATCATCGGAGGCGTGGATATTAATATCCTGGCTTCAGGCACCGTGGAAGAGGTCAGAAGGCGAACACGCCAAATACTAGACGCCTGCGCTCCAACCGGACATTATGTCCTGGGCACCGGCAACTCGGTCGCCAGCTATATCCCCCTTAAAAACTACCTGGCCATGATCGATGAAGGCAGAAAGTGGAACAGGGAACATTTCGGCAGGGATTTTTGATCGAAAGGCTCAAGCAGACCACCATTATTAATATGAGATTCGGCCAAATAAAATCCCCCTGAATTTCCCTTTAGAAAAGGGGGATTTGGTTTGGTACAACCTGTTAACATAGGTAACAGATCAACCCATGTCCGTGGGTTAAAGTGCAACTCGTGTATGGGTTGTACAAATGCCTCCTTTTGTAAAGAGGGGGATTTTTTATGAGACAAGAATATTAGATTGCTCCTGAATTTAGCAATATCAGAGTGTTGATTAATTTGGAGAAGAACCATATTTTTAATCTTGGGATATTATGACGTATTTTCTTTTGGCCGGGTATAAATGACTTTTATCAGATCGGAATCCTCAAGCAAGCAGGTGGTGCAAGATGGGTCTTGCGGGCATGGATCCAGCGGTTCCAGCAGGACCTCAAAACCAAGCTCTTCATAATCATTTCTGGCTTCGCTTAAACGGGGTTCAGCCGCGGCAAACTTTCGAGTCCAGCCTTGCTCGTGAAGTTCTTTATCTCTTGGGCTTTTCTGTTCCATTTTTAACCTGAATAAGTAATTTTTATAGATTACCAGAAACTTCTTGAAAACTTCGTTTCTTAACTGAACTAATTGTCAGGCTCGACATTAAGTCCTTGAAATGTTATTGATATTCCTGGGTGGATAAAATTTTCATCCTCAACAGAATTACTGGTTCTTAAAAGGTCTCCTTATTGCACACATGTCCTTTTAGCTCCCCGGTGTCAGCCGGATGTCATTATATCCTATCTTGAGACGTTACACAAATGAAGCGCTTATGTCCGGTGAAGGACATGGAATAAATTGAAGAGCATTGACAGTGGCTGAAAAAAGCAGTAATTTAAACTTTACTAAATTTTAACCCTGAGGGTACGGAGGGCGAATGGAAAAAAGAGACGAAGAACTCATCGCCAGCTTGCTCGATAAAGAGCCTGAATTAAAACAATTGATGGCTCAGCACCAGGAACTTGGTGCTCGAGTTGACGAGCTTACCAAACGACCTTATTTAACGACCGAAGAAGCCATGGAAAAAAAGCGGTTGCAAAAACTGAAATTAGCTGGCAGAGACCGTATCGAAACCATCCTGGCCCGCTACCGAAAGAGTTGAGTTAAAAATGAAAATAAGTGGAGCAGAGATACTTCTCGAATGTCTGAAGCGGGAGGGTGTCGAAGTAATTTTTGGCTATCCGGGAGCAGTAATAACGGACATATACGACCATCTGCCCAAGACAAAGATCAGGCATGTTTTGGTCAGGCACGAGCAGGCGGCGGTTCACGCGGCTGACAGTTACGCTCGCACCTCGGGCAAGGTCGGCGTTGTTTTGGTTACATCGGGGCCCGGAGCGACGAACACAGTCACAGGTATTGCCAGCGCTTTCATGGATTCCGTTCCCCTGGTTGTCTTGACGGGTCAGGTGCCGACCGGCGTTATCGGCAATGACGCCTTTCAGGAAGTTGATATTGTCGGCATCACCCGGTCCTGCACCAAGCATAACTACCTGGTTAAGGACACCTCCAAGCTGGCCTCGACCGTCAAGGAGGCCTTTCACCTCGCCTCCTCAGGCCGTCCCGGCCCGATTCTGATTGATCTGCCCAAAGACGTTATCAGCGGTAAGGCAGAGTTCAAATATCCCCGCCAGGTAGTAATGCGCAGCTATAAGCCCACTTATGAGGCTCACCCGAAGCAGATCCGCAAGGCTTTCGAGCTTATGCTCAAGGCCAAAAAGCCGGTTATTTACGCCGGCGGCGGTGTTATCAGCTCCGGGGCGCACCGGGAATTGACCGCTCTGGCTGAGATCATGCAGATCCCGGTAACAACGACCCTTATGGGCCTGGGGGGGTTCCCCGGCGTCCATAAATTGTGGCTGGGTATGCTGGGCATGTACGGGACCTACCAGGCAAACATGGCCGTAGGAGCCTGTGATCTGCTTATCGCTATTGGAGCAAGATTTGATGACAGGGTCACGGGCAAGCTGGACGAGTTTT
>CAZVRN010000220.1:0-5913 GCA_964629485.1 uncultured Thermodesulfobacteriota bacterium
GGGAACGTAACAGCCGCTGATGTTCTTGGCCATGGTCATGATGTCCGGCTCGATCCCCCAGTGTTCGCAGGCGAACCATTTACCTGTCCGGCCGAACCCGGTGATGACCTCGTCCGCGATCATAATCACGCCGTATTTATCGCAAATTGAGCGGATCATGGGCCAGTATTCGGGCACCGGTGGAATGCAGCCGCCCGCTCCGATAACCGGCTCGCCAATAAAAGCGCTGACCGTCTCCGGGCCCTGTTTTTCAATTTCTTCCGCGAGCGCCTTGGCGCAAGCCAGGTCGCAGCCCGGGTATTCGAGTCCAAGTTCGCAGCGGTAACAGTAAGGGGCGCAGATATGAGAGACACCGGGCATCAGGGTGGGTTCGCCCATGAACCGGAGAAATTCAAAACCCGGACATGGTCCGGTCAGGCTCAAGGCCCCGGCCGTTGTCCCGTGATAGGCGTATTTGCGTGAGATAACCTTGAACCGTTCCCGATCCTTAGCGTGAAAATGATACTGCTTGGCCAGCTTGATGGCAGACTCCACAGCCTCTGATCCGCCGCTGGTGAACCAGACCGCGGACAGATCACCAGGTGTCATCTCGGCCAATTTTTTCGCCAGCAAAACGGTGGAAGGAGCCACACCGAGGTATGGTGCGGTATAGTGCAACTGGCGAGCCTGTTCATAAACGGCCTTGGCCATTTCTTCGAGACCGTAACCGAGACCCACGGCCAGAGTACCCCCGCCCACGGCGTCCAGAAATTCACGGCCGTTGATATCGGTTATCCTGGCTCCTTCACCCTTGGATATGATCCACGGGCCGCGTTTTTGCCTGTCCTTTTGAGCGGTAATGGCGGGGATATGATGAGCCAAGGCTTCTTGACTCAGTTGCTCTTTGCCTGCTTCGTTTGGATTGATCATCCTTCTTCTCCTTTTGTCTAGACTGGCCGGAACGAACCTCTTCGAGTCGCGCGGCAAGTCGAGTTTAGGCTTGGGCCCCGGGCAACCCGCGGATAGAGGCTCAGTCCTTCCGCGATTTCAACAAAATTACTTGTTTTGCAGAACTTTTTTCTTGGGATTTGGATCCATCTCCGGGCCGGTAGATCACGGGCCAGCCCTTATGCCTGCTGTTGCGCTGCATGACATGGCAGGGCCGCAACGCGTATCATTCTCCGCCGTGAAGTTTCAGGAGCGGCGCATACATCTCGGGCCGCCTGTCCCTGTAGAAGCCGTATGACTGCCGGTAAATCCGGATCAGGCCCAGATCAAACTCGGCCATGACGATCGTTTCCGAGGTCTGGTCCGCCTCGGCTATCTTCTCCCCGACCTCGTCGGCGATGAAGGAAGAGCCGAAAAAGGGGATCCCGATATCGTCGATTTCCTCGCGACCGACCCGGTTGCAGGCTATGAGCGGCACTATGTTTGCGGCCGCATGCCCCTGCATGACCCTTTGCCAGTGCCCCTTCAAGTCAAAGCCCGGGTCCACCGCTTCGAGCAAAGGCGTCGGTCCGATGGCCGAAGGATAAAAAAGGAGTTCCGCGCCCATAACAGCCATGCAGCGGGCGGTCTCGGGAAACCATTGGTCCCAGCATATGCCGATACCAATGGCCGCGTATTTGGTCTGCCAAACCCTGAAACCCGTATCCCCGGGATTGAAATAATATTTTTCCTCGCCGCCCGGTCCGTCCGGAATATGGGTCTTGCGGTAGACGCCGAGCACCTCGCCGTTCGCATCGATCACAGCTACGGAATTGAACCTGGCATTGTCCCGGAGTTCAAAAAAGCTGATGGGCAATACCACCTTCAGCTCCTTGGCGATCGGCTTAAAATGGTTCACTGCGGGGTTGTCTTCCAAGGTGGTACTCAGGAAGAGATATTCCGGTTTTTCCTTGAGGCAGAAATAGGGCGTCTCGAACAACTCTTGCAACAATATGATCTGAGCGCCCTGTTCCGCTGCTTGCCGCACCAGAGCCTCGGCCTTGTTGATATTTTCAGTTCTGTTATCAGAACAGGCCATCTGAGTGGCTGCGACCTTCACTTTTGCCATGGTTCAAGTTCTCCTTAGTAAGTATAGTTCTGACGTAACTGAATAAATTACGCAAGAAAGGGGCCAATAAGGTTAGTATTTTTAACCTATTGAAATACATACATTTTAACAAAAAAATTTTTATTTGACATAAAGGGTATGTTTCAAATAAAATCAGTATGTCGTAACATATTGTAACGCCTTTCCTAAAGTGTTACATAAAAAAACATATACGACTAGCCCCAAAGCCAACCACAAATAATGAGTTGATGCCTGATGGATCTGAAAACAGGTGACCATAAAAATCTGCTGGATTCGTTGAATATCGGTTATGCCCTGCTGGACATGAATGAGAATATCCTGGAAGTTAACGAAACCCTCTTAAAAATGACCGAAGAGAGACGCGAAGATGTGGTCGGGCACCATCTCAGCGACGTCTACGAAAAAATTGAATATGAAAGTTTGAGGGATATTAACCAGGGTCTGCAAAAGAACCTGAGTTATCAGTTTGAATATCACATGTATTCCCGGAGCGGAGAAAAAATACCCGTTCTTTTCAATATATCGATCAATCTTGATAACGAGGGGCGGCCTGTTTCGGAAAACGTCATGATCACTGATATTCGTGAACAAAAAAGGGTTCAGGCCGAGCTGGAAAGAGCCAATCAAGCCTTACGTGCCAGCCGGGACAACCTGGAGAAGGAAAAAAAGAAACTGGAGGCCATTCTTTTCGGGATCGGGGATTGTGTTACTATCTTTGACCTCAACGGTAACCTGCTTTTAAGCAACCCCAAGGGCAAGGAGATTCGCGGGGAGCGCCGCACCCCTCTTCTGCCTTTGAAACCTGGTGACTGGCAGGAATTGACCATAAGCACAGGTTCGGAGCAGCGCCAGTTCCTGGGCAAAGTCGAAGAGATCCGGGACCATCGCGGCCATCTCTATGCCTATGTGGAAACCTTGAAGGATATTACCCATCAAAGGCAGCTCAAGGAGAAGGAACAGGAACTATTTCGGATCAAACGGGAGCTGAAAAGAAGTGAGCTTGAGTCACGGATGATCGGGGTTAGTAAACCTATGCACCGGGTCTTTGATCTTATTCTCCGCTGCGCCGAGGTGGATTCGACCGTGCTCGTCTTGGGTGAAACCGGAGTGGGCAAGGAAATGGCCGCCCGGGCGGTTCATGCTCAAAGCCCGCGCAAAGACAGGCCGTTCGTGGCTGTAAATTGCGGAGCCTTGCCAGAAACACTCCTGGAATCAGAATTGTTTGGGCACATGAAGGGAGCTTTTACCGGGGCCATTTCGGAACGCCGCGGCATGTTTCGGGAGGCTGACGGCGGCGTTCTTTTTCTTGATGAAGTGGGCGATCTAAGCCTGCCTTTGCAGGTAAAACTGCTGCGGGCTTTGCAAGAGAAAGAAATCCGCCCCCTGGGCAGTGCGCGTCCCTATCCTGTGGATGTAAGGGTTATGGCTGCCACCAACAGGAACCTGGAGGCAATGGTTGAGCAGGGCCGGTTTAGAGAGGACCTTTATTACCGCATCGCCGTGATTCCGCTTCATATCCCTCCTTTAAGAGAAAGGGTCGAAGATATCCTCCCTCTGGCTGAATACTTCATTAAAAAGCACACTAAAAACTCACAGGTCTCAAAGATACTCGACAGTTCGGTTAAACAGATCCTGCTGGAATACCCGTGGTCGGGAAATGTACGGGAGCTGGAGAATTGCATCGAATATGTCCTGGCCATGTCACGCGGGTCCGAGATAACCGTGAACGATTTGCCGGCGAAGATCGTGACGGCCTCTCGGCCCAAGTATAATGAGGCCCTTGCACAGAACCGCCCGCCCTCAAGCGAGGTCCGATCGCACGACAGCAAGATGCTGTCATCAGTCATGCCGATGAAGATATCCGATATTGAAAGGATGGCCATCTCAAACGTACTTCATCGTTGCAACGGCAACAGGACACGGGCCGCTAAAGAGCTGGGCATTTCCAGGACTTCCATTTGGAGAAAAATAATCAAATACAATATCCACGGCTGAGCCAGGCCCGCGTCAGTCTGGACCACTTGAGGACCGTGAGGCCAATGGATTGCTGATCAGTTTTCCCGGTCTCCCTGAAGCCAACCAGCACCTTTTCCAATCCCGGAAACTGGCAGTATATGATGCTCAGGGGAACTTAATTGCGCAGCATAGGGTCTGCTGCTCGGCTTTGTCCTGGAAATCATCGCCTTGGCTACGCTTCGGCAACGATTTCCGGGACAAATGGGATAAGCGGACAATTTATTTGTTGCTAACAGTCTTCTTTTACTGCTTTTTAATTTTTTTCGCTGAATAGTTACGTCAAGGTTTTTAATTGGCCACAGACCAGGATTTTTTATCTGCTCCTGTCCTTGACAGGCTTTCGTGTTTCTTCTTATACTGCCCGGTAAAAAGCTAAAGTGTTTTCTCTTTGGGGTTATCTTTTTTCCTTGAGCGGATAGTTTTTCAGGTCGTTTTGAGCATAAGCAAGCACATAACAGCTAGTTTTTAAGCCGGTTAAGCCCGGCTGAGATTTTATGGGGGCCTAGATGTCAGATCATCCACTTGAAAAAATACTTCATCCCAGATCCATTGCCGTAGTCGGAGCCTCGCAAAGCGGGCGGGGAGGCGGTTTCATTACCCCGCTTTTGGAACTTAAGTTCAAAGGGCCGATATATCCGGTAAATCCCAAATATGACGAGATAATGGGCATGAAAGCCTATGCCCGGGTCAGCGACATACCTGGGCCGGTGGATTTCGTTATTTCCTCAATCCCGGCCACGGGCATCCTTGATTTAATCGACGATTGCGTGAAAAAAGAGGTCAAGGGAGTTCATTTATTTACGGCCCGGTTTAGTGAAACCGGACGAAAAGACGCGGCGGAACTGGAAACCGAACTCCTCAGACGGGCCCGTGCGGGCGGCGTGCGGCTCATCGGTCCGAATTGTATGGGAGTCTACTATCCCGCAGAGGGCATAGCCTTCAACGAAGGCATGCCCAAGGAGTTTGGAAATATGGGGCTGGCTTCCCAGAGCGGACAGGTCGTGGGAGAGATTGTTGGTTTCGCCGCTCAAAGAGGTGTCCGTTTCAGCAAGGCTATTAGTTACGGGAACGCGCTTGACTTTAATGAGTGCGATTACCTGGAATATTTCGCCCAGGACAGCGAGACCGATATTATCTTGTTATACATCGAAGGTGTGCGGGATGGGCGGAGGTTCGTGCGCGCTTTGCGTGAAGCCGCGGTTATCAAGCCTGTGGTCGTACTCAAGGGCGGCCGGGGCAAGGCCGGTTCCAGGGCCACGGCTTCCCATACGGCCTCCATGGCCGGGTCGCAGAAGCTGTGGCAAGCCATGGTTCACCAGGCCGGGGCCATTTCGGTCGGCGACATTGAGGAATTGGTGGACGTGGCCGTCGGTTTATATTTCGCGCCCGTAATTACCGGTAGACGCGTGGCAGTGGCCGGCGGGAGCGGCGGCAGCAGCGTGCAGGCGGCTGACCAGTGTGAAGAGGCCGGCCTTGATGTCATCCCCTTGCCCCAAGATATTCGCGAGGAATTAAAAAAACAGGGCAGTCCCATTTGGGACTGGATCGGCAATCCGGCTGACTTCTCCATCGCCATGGGTGACAGCAATGGCACTCGGGAAATATTGAAGTTGATGGCCAAGCATCCGGATTTTGACTTGCTCATCCTTTTCGTCCATGGACCGTGGCGCCGGACGTCTGAGCCGTTTTCGCTTGACAGGCACATGGAACAATACAACTTCCAGGAGTTAAAGCAAAAACCCTTGTTAACCGTTTTTGCGGACAGGCCCAGGGGGCGGGGGAAAGACGCTGAATGGTATCAGAATATTTCGGAGCAGATAAAGGAGAGACTGATCGAGGCC
>CAZVRN010000221.1:0-5892 GCA_964629485.1 uncultured Thermodesulfobacteriota bacterium
ATTACGCCGGAGAAAAGAATGGAAATCGCTTATGTCCCGCAAGATCATCAATTACTTCCAGATCAAGGACATGCATAAACTCGAGGCGGTATACCATGGTTCCCTGCGTAACTTTCATGAGCCGTTGATAACAGAAACTTTCGAATACGCCGCCCCGTATTTGGATGCGAGTTTTGAAGGCGAAGCCATCCTCTCCATAGGTAAATCCGAGGATTTCATGCTGAAAGGAGCTTCAGGCATAATTAATATCATTCCCTTTACCTGCATGCCTGGAAATATTGTTGTCGCCCTTCTGAAACGTTTCAGAGATGACCATGATAATGTGCCTGTGCTGAACATAGCATGCGACGGGCAAGAACAGACAAACACTCTGGCGCGCCTGGAGGCTTTTATGTACCAGGTTTACCAGTATCGCCAGAATCATTTAAAACAAAGGAAAGCCATTACCCAGTGAAAAAAATGTTTATAAACGCCTCGGACTCAGAGGAGTACCGGGTTGCCATTGTTGAAGATGGTCATCTTGAGGAGTTTTACACCGACAGCTCTATTAAGGAACAAATAAGAGGCAACATATATAAGGGCATAGTTGTAAATATCGAGCCCGGACTCCAGGCGGCTTTTATTGATTTTGGGGCCGAGCGCAACGGTTTTTTACAAATTAACGAAATTCACCCGGAATATTACCAGGTCCAGCCGCCGGAGCGGGGATTTCCAGACATTAAGAAAGCCATCCGTAAGGGCCAGGAGATGCTGGTTCAGGTCACCAAGGAAGCTTCCGGGAACAAGGGAGCCGCGCTTACGACCTACATCTCCCTTGCCGGGCGGTATGTCGTGCTTTCGCCCGGCCGGGAAAATGTCGGTGTTTCCCGCAAGATCGAGGATGAAAATGAACGTCAGCGCCTGAAGGCGATCGTTGAGGATCTATTCAAGAGGGATGATGTCGGTTGTATCGTGCGTACCGCGGCTGAAGGCCGCAATAAGCGCGAGATAACCCGCGATGTCAACTACATGAATCGTCTCTGGGAGGAAATCCGGCGCAAGGTTCCCGAACTGCCTTCACCTTCCCTGGTTCACAAGGAGCATGATTTGGCCTTAAGGACCATTCGCGATTACTTCTCCCCGGAAACCAAAGAGATTTTGATAGATGATCCAGAGATATACAACAAGGTTCAAGCCTATATGAAGGTTATTGCTCCCAGGTCAAAAAACCTCATCAAGTTATACAAGGAAAAAAGGCCTATTTTCTCTAAACACCAGATCGAGGAGCAGATTCAGGCCATTTTCAGCAATTTGGTCAGGCTCAAATCCGGAGGGTCAATTGTAATTAATCCCACCGAGGCCCTGGTGGCCATTGATGTCAATTCAGGCCGCGCTACCCGGGAAGCCAAGCTCGAGGATACCGCTTTTAAAACCAACCTGGAGGCGGCCGAGGAGCTATGCCGTCAGCTTCGCCTGCGTGATCTGGGCGGACTGATTGTGGTGGATTTCATTGATATGCGGGAGCGCGTTCATATCAGGGAAGTCGAAAAGAAAGTCAGGGCCGAATTTAAAAAAGACAGGGCCAAGGTCACCCTGGGCCGTATTTCCAAGTTCGGGTTGTTGGAGCTATCCCGGCAGCGTCTCAGATCTCCAATTGCCCACGGAACCTATCGCACCTGCGAGGTCTGCGGCGGGCGAGGCGTGGTCCGCTCCCCTGAAGCCACGGCCCTGGCGGTTATACGAACCATTACACAGAAGATTTCCAAAGGACGAACGGAAAAAGTCATGGGGCGATTGTCCCCTGCGGTGGCGGATTACCTGCTCAACCAGAAGCGACATGAAATCTTAAACCTTGAAGACCGGTTTCAGGTATTTATAGAGCTGAAAGGAGATCCAACGGTGATGCCGGGCCAGATGGACCTGGAGTTCATCCGCCGCAAATCCGAGGCTGAAGATTCCGGGGCAACCACCGAGTCGTGACGCGAGCAGCCGTAAATTTAATCATTATTATTCTGGCCTCGTTTTTTATCGGCTGCTCCGTGCCGTTCCTGAACAGCGCCGCAAAAAATGCGCGGCCTGTTCTATCCCCTCCGGAGTCATACATTCGCCGGGTCATTATTGAGGTTCATGATGCGGCCGGTCGGCCGCTGGAAGGAGTGCGGGTCGAATTAAGCCCAGTCCTCGGCCAAATTCAGACGCAACCCCGGACTTTGCAGACAAATAATCAGGGCCGCGTTCTTTTCGAGGTAAAACCCGCCGTGGAAGAACCCATGGCCGGTCACAGGGTTCAGGATCGTTTTATATTCTATCGCTCCACTGTTAAATACAGGTTGACTAAACCTGGTTTCATAAACCGGGAAGGCGAAATAAAGGATGTTCAGGAATTTGCCGCCTTCCAAGACCCTTACTACCGGGCGCTTGACCGGGAACCTTCCCGCGAATTCCTGGTTAAATCGATAGCCATGGATTCATATCAAAGCTACCTCGCTCCAGCTGAAAACACCAAGTCCCAGGCCAAGTTCAGCCGCGACAGGTTGAAAAAACTTGTGGACGCTTTGCAAAAAAAGAGTCAGAAAAAGAACTTTACATTACCCCGCGCTTCTATTTCCTTCCCGGTCGATTCCAGCGGTGTTTTTAAGCTGAAACTCAGGTTCAGCCCTTATTTTGACCCTGCCGAGTTGGGCCTGCTCGGCGCCGGAGCCGTTCTTTTCCGCGGCCCGTTTTTAAGTACTCTGTCTGTTCTTAAGGGTTTTTTTCAGCCTGCTGACCAGGTTGAAACCATTCATATAGATATACTGGCTTATTTCCAGAGCCGAACCGGCGCCGGAACCAGGCCGGTGCGGCAGGTTTTTACCTTCCGTCTTCCAGCTTCCCGAATTTCTTCGATTTTGGAAAAAGGGGAAAATCCGCCCTTTTCACTCAAGACCCTGACCGTCGAGGTAAACGGCCAGGTTATAAATTTGAGCGGGGAGTTGAATCGAACGGCAGGGGAAAGGTGAATACATGAATGAGAAGCCCATGACCTTAACCGATATTGAAGGGATCATGGTTGGTCAGGTCACTGACCGGAAAAATCATACCGGGTGCACAGCCATACTCTGTCCCGAGGGGGCGGCGGCCGGCATGGAGCTTAGAGGCATGGCCCCAGGCTCCAGAGAAACAAACCTCTTTGATCCCTTGACCCGAACTGAGGAAATACACGGCATCCTTTTAACCGGAGGCAGCGCTTTTGGACTGGCCGCGGCCAGCGGGGTAATGCGCTGGCTGAGCGAAAACGGCTATGGGCTGCAAACGAGTTGCGGGCGCGTTCCTTTGGTCCCGGCCGCGGTCATATATGATCTGTTTTTCAACCAGTCTTTCGGGCTCCCTGACGAGGCCATGGGTTATGAAGCCGCCCGCATAGCTTCAACCAATCCCGTTGAGCAGGGCTGCGTTGGGGCTGGCACGGGGGCCACGGCCGGTAAGCTGGCCGGGATTGACCGCGCCATGAAGACGGGCGTGGGGTCCGCGGGGTATGAGGCGGGCGGAATTAAAGTGGCAGCCTTAAGCGTGGTGAATCCTGTCGGAGACGTAGTGGATCCGGAAACAGGCGATATTTTGGCCGGAGTTCGCAGCCCTGACGGACGCAGCATCAGCGGAGCCATGGCGGCCATTAAAGACGGTCTGAGCATTTTTACTATTGCAGCCTCGAATACGGTTCTCGGGGTGGTCGCCACGGAGGCCAAATTGACTAAAATTCAGGCGGCGCGGGTGGCCCGCATGGCCTCCTGTGGATTTGCCCGGGCTATTCGCCCGGCGAGCACCCTTCATGATGGAGACATGGTTTTCGCCTTGTCCACCGGTAAAGGTCCCCCTGTTGATGAAAATATTATCGGAGCCTTCGGGGCGGAGGCCCTGGCTCAGGCCATAGCGTCCGCCGCGCGATCGGCAAAAGGCATCCCCGGGGTTCCGGCCTGGGAGGACCTCCGGAAAACTTGAAAATCCGCTTTTCTTTCACCAGGATGCGAAAATGATCATCGACGTGCATACTCATATCTTCCCGCCGGACATCAGGCGCAACAGGGAAAATTTTTTTGACGGTGAACCGGCTTTTAGCATGATATACCGGGACAAGAAGGCCCGCATGGCCGGCGCAGGCGGCCTGATAGAGGCCATGGATGAAGACGGGGTGGACCTGGCCGTAACCTTTGGTTTCCCCTGGGTTGACGAGGAAAAGGCCAAGCTCCACAACGATTATATCCTCGAAGCGCAAAATCGCTTTCCCGGTCGGCTTATCGGCCTGGCTTCGTTCAACCCTTTGGCAAACTGGGCTGAACGGGAAGCCGAACGCGCCTTAAAGGCCGGGCTTTTGGGGTTCGGAGAACTGGCTATCTACGAGCGGGGATTTGATGAGACAGCCAGGGATAAACTGGCCGGCCTGGGCAGCCTCTGTAAAGCCAAGGGCCTGCCGCTTCTTCTTCACGTCAATGAGCCCATCGGCCACCAGTACCCGGGTAAGGCGCCCATGACCGTAAAAATGATTTATGATCTTGTCCAGGCCCTGAGCGGCGTTAAGCTCATCCTGGCGCACTGGGGAGGCGGTCTTTTTTTCTATGCCCTTTTAAAAAGAGAGGTGGAACCGGCTTTGGCCGATGTTTACTTCGACACGGCCGCATCTCCTTTTTTATATAAACCGCAGGTCTATGATCTGGCCGCACGGATTATCGGGCCGGAAAAAATTTTTTTTGGCAGCGATTTTCCTCTGATTCGCCCCGGTCGCTATTTCAAGGAAATGGAGGCCTCCGGTCTCGACCCGGACACGGAACGGCTTGTAAAAGGAGAATCCGCCGCTCGTATATTACCGGGAATTTCAACCTCAGTGGGCCTGCCATAAAGCGAAACGCTGATGAATCCGGTTCCTATGAGGACCAAACTGTGCTTGATTCACCTGATCAAGTAATATAAACTTAATACATGTTTAAAAAAGCGAAATTAGGCTTGGCCCTGGGTGCCGGGGGGGCCCGGGGCTTAGCTCACATAGGCGTGCTCAGGGCCATGGAGCGTACCGGGATCAGAATTTCTTTCATTTCCGGTTCCAGCATTGGGGCCCTGATCGGGGGATTGTACGCTCACAGCCCAAACACGGCTGAACTGGAAAAACTGATTCCAGAGGTTCTCAACTCCGATTTTTTTCGTAAAGCCGGCCTGTCGCGTATACGAGAGGTATTTCATGACCAACCCGGCGGGCTGTCCCAACGCCTGGAGACATTTGTTAAAAAGGCTTATGTCCAGGTTCTTATCGCCACCAAATCGGCCATCCTGGACACCCGGACATTCCAGACCATGATTGAAATCCTTGTCCCGGATGTCAATATTGAAGACCTGACTTTGCCTTTTTCTGCGGTGAGTGTTGATTTGAGGTCCGGTCGGCCGGTGCTTATCAAACACGGCCCCCTGCGCGAAGCGATATACGCGAGCATTTCCATACCTGGGGTATTCAGCCCTCTGGAGCGGGATAATCTTTTACTGGTCGATGGCGGTGTGCTCAACATGGTCCCGGTTTTACCTTTGTTATCCATGGGCGCCGACCTGGTCTACGCCGTGAACGTGGAGATGGAAGGCCCCTTTGACGAAGACCCAAGCAAGATGAAGGCTATAGATATTCTTTACCGGACCGAAGATATCCAGAGTTACGCGCTCAAGGAGTTGCAGCTTCGCCTGGCTCATCTCGTTCTGACTCCCAAACTTGGACATATTCACTGGTCTGATTTTTCCCGGGCCACGGAAATGATTCAGCTTGGGCACGATGCAGTTATGGAAAATCTGGATGATATACGCAGCTTGGCCCGCCGGCGCATTTTCCCATTAAAGTGGAGGAAAAACTTCCAGACGAAGCTGGAATTCCAATGGATTGAAATTTAAATATTTCTTGAC
>CAZVRN010000222.1:0-5882 GCA_964629485.1 uncultured Thermodesulfobacteriota bacterium
CAGCAAAAATAACATGAAAATCAAACGCCGTCCTTGGATATATTTTTTTACTTAGAATAGCGGAAGCCAAAAATTTAGTCCGCGGGAGTATTAACAATATTCCGCTGGCTTTAAGATATCCCTAACCATCAAACAGATGAGAATATAGATTAAAGTACTCAAGCACCTCCTTCAATTGTTTCACCGGTTCTGTGTTCCTAATCCAATACCCGCGGGCAACCCTTTTGCTCTTCAACAGATTTTTATCCCCGGTTAAAATAATTCTGTTTTCATCATGAGCGCACTCTACAAGTTCTTTGTTATCAGCCCCGGGCTCATGTTTGACGTCTATTCCCAACATGATCAAATATCTGAATAAGTTATCAAAATGAGCAGAGATTATAAATTTCGGTTCACGGAGTGGCTTTTCTCTCAGCTTTGAAACATTTGAAATATCAAAGGTTTCAAAAACAGGATAAACCGAAATTCTGTCATTGTCTTTTAGTCTGAACCCAAAAGAGACCGGCTTCCCATTTACAAGTATTAAATCCACGTCCGCATAAGGTATGCCAAACAATTCTATAACCTGCCCGACGCTTGAGGATTCATCGACTGTTGCCTTAAATTCACGCTTTTGTTTCCCCAAGGGAAGATAGTCGTTTAATTCTTCATAAAATCTTATCGAAACGGTTATTTTCATTTTAGACCAACCAGCTTTATTTAAACGGTTTCAAGCCTTGTTCACTGCATTGCGCCAGCGCTCTAATACAGCGGTTCGCTCATCCTCGTCAATTTTAGGCGTGAAGGTACGCTCCTTCCTCCAGGCCCTTATGATGTCGTCGGTATCCCGGTAAATCCCGGCTCCAAGCCCGGCCAGAAAGGCCGCGCCAACAGCCGTGGTTTCCAGCATGGCCGGACGGATAATCGTTCTTCCTAGAAAATCAGCCTGCATCTGCATTAACAGATTGTTGGCCGCAGCGCCGCCGTCGACCTTTAATCGAAGCAGTTTCCGGCCGCTGTCCGATTCCATCGCCTTCAGAATTTCAACATTCTGAAGTGCTATTCCTTCCAGCATGGCTCTGGCCAGGTGGGCCCGGGTCGTGCTTAAGGTTAATCCGCTGATTATTCCTCGCGCTTCATTTCGCCAATGAGGAGCGCCCAGGCCGGCGAAAGCCGGAACCAGCGTCACCCCCCCGGTATCAGAAACCTGGCTGGCAAGCGTTTCAATTTCTTCTGCACTATTAATAAACTTTAGTTCATCTCTCAGCCATTGTACGGCCGCTCCAGCGATAAAGGCAGAACCCTCCAGGGCATAGGTTGTTTTTTCACCTAGCTTCCAGGCGACGGTTGTGAGTAAATTATTTTTACTGGGCAGCGGGGCTGGACCGGTGTTCATCAGCAAAAACGCACCAGTGCCATAAGTACACTTCGCCTCACCCGCCTCAAAGCAGGCTTGTCCGAACAGGGCCGCTTGCTGATCGCCCGCCACCCCGCAAATGGGGATGCCATCCGGCAGAATAGCCACATCCCTTGTTGTTCCGAAAATTCCGGCCGAGTCCCTGATCTCGGGAAGTATATTCATCGGTACATCGAGCACCCCGGCCAATTCCTCATCCCAGGATAGGGTATTAAGGTCCATAAGCAGGGTCCGAGAAGCATTCGAAACATCAGTCGCGTGGGATCGGCCGCCCGAAAGCTTCCATATAAGAAAGGTATCAATCGTTCCGGCCGCCACTCGCCCGGCGTCAGCCTCATCCCAAAGACCAGGCAGATTGTCGAACAACCATTTCAGCTTGGTGCCACTGAAGTATGGATCGAGAAGAAGGCCGGTTTTTTTTATAAACTGCTCCTCATATCCCGCTTTCTTGAGCTGTTCGCAGATTCCGGCGGTGCGGCGGCACTGCCAGACAATAGCTCTGTGGTACGGCACACAGGTTTCGCGGCTCCAGACCGCAACCGTCTCACGCTGGTTGGTGATTCCGATTGCTTTGATGTCGGAAGACGATATGTCGCTTTTTTTCAGCGCAGTCTCAATGGCATTCAGGACTGATCTCCAGATATTTTCCAGATCGTGTTCAACCCAGCCGGGCTGGGGGTAAATTTGTTTGATTTCCTGGTATCCCTTCGCGAGAACGTTCAGCTTTCGATCCAGTAAAACGACTGTCGTTCCGGTTGTTCCCTGGTCGATTGAAAGAATTACTTGCGGCATGATTACCTCCGGCTGCCATAATGATATTTTACACGATTTGATATTGTTTTAATCAAAATGAGCCGCAGACTCTTGAATTAATTCCCAGGCTTTACGGACATGCTCCCGTGTTGTATTGGTTTGTCCCACTACAAGGCGAATTGTGAACTTCCCTTTCAATTTAGTGTGACTGACGAACATTTTACCGGAACGGTTTACTCTGTCCATCAGGTCCTTATTAATTTTCTCAAGCTCCTCTTCGGTCTTAACGCCGCCAGGAGGATGATATCGGAAACAGACGAGGTTGATGGTTGTTGGCGCTGTCAGCTCAAAGCGTGGATCTTCTAATATCCATGATTCGAATTCTCGGGCCATTTCAATATGATTTCGAATTTTTTCTTGGAGGCCTTTGACACCGAAATACCTTATAACAAACCAAAGTTTCAGCGCTCTGAAACGACGGCCCAGCGGAATGCCCCAATCGCGAAAATTTTTTACCTGGCGGTCAAGATCGGTTTTCAGATACTCCGGGAGAATTTCGAACGTGGAAGTGAGAGCTTTGGCGTCCTTACAAAAATAAGCTGAACAGTCAAAATTTGTAAACATCCATTTATGGGGGTTAAAGACGAATGAATCTGCATACTCGATTCCATCGACAAGATGTCTCATCTCCGGCAGGAGGGCCGCGGTGCCTGCCATAGCTCCGTCTACGTGAAGCCAAACACCATATTGTTCACAAACTTGACCAATAGGCCTCAATGGATCCATGGCGGTAGAGGAAGTTGTACCCAACGTAGCCACCACACAGCAGGGTAATCGGCCGGCCTTCTTATCAGCCTGAATAATTTTCTCCAGTTCGCCGGGAAGCATTGCGAAGTCCGGACCGGTGGGTACGAGACGAAGATTGTCTTTTCCAAATCCAGCGATTTTGACCCCTTTTTCAACAGATGAATGGGCTTCTTGCGAAGAGTAGACGACAAGATCTTGCGGGCTTCCATTTTTGTAGCCATGGACATTGATATTAAAACCGGTACTTTGTTCTCTGGCGCATAACAGGGCGGTCAGCGTAGAAGTGGATGCAGTGTCCTGGATAACGCCGGTAAAATTCTCCGGAAGCCCCAGCATCTGACGAAGCCAATTTATGACAACCTCCTCCAGTTCAGTGGCGGCCGGGGAAGTTTGCCAAACCATGCACTGCGCGCCTAGGGCCGCAGTCAAAAACTCCGCCAAGACCGATGGAACGCTGGAGTTAGCCGGAAAATAGGCGAAAAATGAGGGATGTTGCCAGTGAGTCATGCCTGGCATAATAATTTGTTTGAAGTCCTTAAAAATATCCGCCATCGCCTCTGGTTCCTCGGGTGGTTCTCCTGGCAGCTGCTTTGCGATTTCCCCAGGTTCAGTTTCAGGGAGAACAGGATAGTCCTCAATATGATCCATGTAAGAAGCTATCCAATCTACAAACTCATGCCCGTATTTTAAAAAGGTTTCCCTGTCCATGATGCACTCCTTTTTGGCAAGACAACCGCAATATTTTTTAGCAGCTAAATTTTAAAAGACCGTAGAAAAAGGAGGCCTTGATGTCAAGACGAATTTGAGCTCTGGCTATTTGCCTTCGCCATTTAACTCAATCCATGGGCTGACTCAAATTTAAGAATCCCCGAAATATTCTCAGTGTTCCTGCAGGTTGATTTTTTGCCGTGATTTCAACAAAATTACTGGTTTTGCAGACGTCTCTAAATATCCACGCAGCTACGGGATAAAACTAACATGGTGTTGAGACAACTGAACGAGTTTTTTAAAATTTATAAGACGATGGCCTCAGATAAATGTGGTTTGAAAAAATCCATGGCCGAAGGTCAAAAAAACGGGAAGGCCAAAAAGCCTCAATTCGGTAAGTCCCCGGGCTTGAAACCTGAAAGCGGCCTTGCCCGGCGGTAATATCAAGGATAGGCTGCCCATCTTTTATCAGGCGAACCTTAGTCCTGGCCGGTAAAGACCAAACCAGTTGCTGTCCGTCCTCAAATTTGATTTCCCCACCCTGGCAAACCTGTATTTCTCCCTGTTTTTCCAGCCAGAATTTAAATCCACGGGATCGGTGAAGGCGATCATGGGCCACGAAACAGGAACCAGCCGCCAGAGCGCGGTAGACGGCGGTTTTATCAGTTTCTAATTCACCTGTAAGAGGCCGATCCAAAAGGATATGAGTGTTGATGGCCTTAAAAAGATATTTATATGGGAAAAAAGTAAGCTTTACCGGGCCGAATCCATAAGTGAAAGCATGTGCATCAGATCCGCCGACCGCGGCGACGGGCCGGGTTAGAGCAATTTCATCCCATTTTTGGCGGGTTTCTTTATCCGGTCCGAGAAGGGTTTTGGCTCGAAAAAAATAGTGCCACAGGGCTTGAGGTATGGTTTTCACTTGAGATTTCCAAGTTGAAGAATAATTCCAGAGACAGAGGCCGTCAAACCCGTTGACTGACCAGTCTTCCCAGGTAAAAGCTTTTCCGCCTTCACTGAGAGGACTGCCTTTTTCAAAGGGATGAGCCAGAAAGCCTATACCGCCTGCTTCTTTGGTTTTGTTGATAAAGGCTTGAGGAGCCTGCCAATCATATGGCGGGACTTCTTTTAGACCATAGGCGAGATAATGGTTATGCCGGCCTGAAAATTCAAGACCAATCAGGACCAGTACTTTTCCATGATAGCCTTCATAGCCTTGTTCAAGCGCTGCCAGGGTATCGTGATCATTGATCAGCAGCAGGTCAAGTTTTGCTTTCTGAGCTGCGGAAATGACTTCCTCGATCGTGCCGCGACCATCTGAGAAAGTGGTATGTACATGGAGGTTGGCCACGTATTCATAAGAAGGGGAGGGCATTTAGTCGGCCTCTCGAGCGGTTAAACGGGCAAGACCAATGCGCATGGGCAATATAACCGCTGCTAAAATTATTCCCATTATCCCGACAAAACAAAGACCGATAATTAAGAGTTTCCAAAACCCAATAGGCACTCCCCGCGTTTGGGCTGTAAAAATAGTGTAAACCGGCCATGCTTCAAGGACAATGACAGCAGCTACGTATATAGCGCTAAGGATCATAAAAGTCAAACCGCCAAATCCTGTAGCTACTTGAACAATGTTTTCGGTTTCAAATCGCGGATAGATCGCTCCAAGTCCCACCCCCATGGCCACAATTCCCAGCACAAGAAAAAACATGGTTATAACAGAAATAATCATCATAAAGGGGACTACAGTGAGAAGATAATTGGAGACAACGATCAGGATTTCAGCTACGACCACTAGTGGAGGCAGATAAATCCAGTATTTTGTCCACAGGAACCTTTTGAGACTTATTGGCGAGGAACGAATAAGCCAGTAGGCTTGTCCTTCCATGCTTACAGCCGGAAAAACAAAACGCACCCCCAAAGATGCCACCACAAATGAAGCCAGACCGATATTAAGAAAAGAAATAAAGTTCTTAAGATAAAACGTGGGAATAGGGGACTCATCTAAAGGCAAAACCGAAAAATTGTAAAGATAAACAACAATGAGGGCCAGCAGTAAAAGGATTTGAGACCACTGGGTGTTATCTCGAAAGAACGTTTTAACGTCTTTAATAATAATGGAACGGCTGGCCGGAGCATAAGGCCGGCTGGCCAGGTAGGCCAGGAGATCCAGGGGGCCGGGCCGTCTGATGATTCTCCGGGATGCCTCCTGGGACTT
>CAZVRN010000223.1:0-5876 GCA_964629485.1 uncultured Thermodesulfobacteriota bacterium
TTTAAGACAACCCTCGGCTTCCTCAAATCGACCTAATCGCTCCAATGCCTTAGCTTTTATAATGTGGGCGTGCAGGTAGATTCCTCGGTTCTGGTGCATCTGTCCCCGAAGCCCGGCTGCTCGGTCTGCCCAGGTCAATGCCTCCTCAAATTGGCGCAGGTTGAATAGCGTTTTGCCGATTTGGTAGCAGATATAAAGATCCTCAGGTTCTTTTTGCGCCATATCCATGAGCAGGCGGAGATTTCTGCGGCCTTTTTCCCTGGCCTTGCTTTTATCTGCATAACCCCAGTGGAAAATCTTGACTGACGTCATTATCATCTTGTAGTGAGGCGGGTGGATTAATTGTTCATGGACGCGCCCGGAGAAATAAACCTCCGGCCGATTTGGAAAAACTCTTTTTTGGATAAGCTGTTCTCCGGAAGGTTCATTCACCTCTGTGCACCAGAGGATTTTTTCCCGCGTTGTGTCAAGATGCTGCCGGATCGTTTTAACGTCCCCGGGCTGGATACGGTTATCTCCGTCCAGCCAGAACAACCAGTCTCCGCTGGAAGCCCTGATAGATAGATTGCGAGCCGCTGAAAAATCATCAGCCCAGGTTGTCTCAATGACTCGCGCTCCGTAAGACCGAGCCAGATCTGGCGTCCTATCCTTTGAACCCGTGTCGGCAACCACTACTTCATCGAAGAGGTCACGAATCGGGGCAAGGCTGAGGGGAAGGTTTTGCTCTTCATCACAAAGAATCATGCATAAGGTCAATGAAGGTTTACCGGCTGTCATATCGGCAAGAGCTCACTTTAGGGCTTCTCTTCAAAACTGGATGGTTTTAAATTGAAGTACAAATTTTTATGCTGAAAGACCATATTGTTCGCCGTGCTCTGATAAGGCGTTCGTCAGCATTTTGACGTTTATTATTGAATTTTGTCGTTGACGGCCTCATTGGTTCGCGGGATCGGCCGATGTTTTATCCTTTCTTTTTGTGATTGCCGCTCCTTTGGTTTCTGCCTCGGAAATTTCTCTCGGTTTAAAGACTGAAAAAAAGTCACGCCAATTCACAATACTTGAACCATGAATTAAGCAATATTTAGGCCAAGTTAACTTCACTAATACCCGGCCGGGAATACCACCTTTTGCCTTGAAAACGAAATTTCATTCTTCTAATTTGTGCCCTTAAGGTTGTTTAAGAACGTGAAGCATCAAGCTTAAATGGCTTGCTAAAAAAGAAGGTAACCGTTCTTTCCCGCTGCCTCCGCTTCCTGGACCAGTTTTACGGGTCGCGCATTTAGCTCAGCCGCCCGCGCCAGGAAGGGATAGGCCTCAGTATAGGCCCCGTATTTTACCAGAAGACGGCCCAGCCTAGACAAGACGTTGAAATTTTTAGGATTTATCTTCACGGCCCGCTGGTAGTGCTCAAGGGCGTTCCAGAGAGAAAAGTTCAGATTATAGCGAGAAAAGCCAGGGGTGAGGTCGTGCCCGTTTTTTTCAAGTAGCCGGCCGATTTCGAAATGCTGATCAGCGCTTAACATCTGGTTATCAGGAAATTTTTTGAAGAGATCAGGTTTTGCTGAATCATGATCGCCGTATTGACGAATCGCGTTGGTAAAATATCCCCTGGCCGCGTGCCTGTTCCCTTTCGCCAGGGCCAAATACCCGAGAGCAAGTTCAGCTCTCAGGCTGCCCAGCGATACTGCTTTCTCGAAACGGGTGCCCGCCATTTTCATATCGCCGGTGAACGTTTCAATCATACCCAGGTAGAACAGCGTATCCTTATCGGCGCAGTTCATGCGGTCAGCCCTTTTGAGTAGTATTTTCGCCCGGTTGATCCAGTATGATTCTCCGTGGTTAGGCCAGCGCATGGCGGCGAGAAACAACACCTTGCCCTGTTGGCGAAAAAATTTTCCTCCATCTTTTAGCCCGGTTCCAGGACGTACCTGTGACAGCAGGGATATTAATTGTTCAGCGCGGTGTCGAATATCGTGCGCAGCCAGGACCTTTTCTCGCCCTTGCGCGGCTATGCGCTTGTTTTCTTCTTCATTGTTTAAATAGTACTCCACCTGCTCAAAAAGATCGCAGGGACCGAAGGTAGCCAGGTCATGGCCCGGGAGAAACAGGTCTTTAAGTCCGTTTTCAATTCTCTCCGTCAATAGCATGCTCCCGGAAGCCATGCCTTCGAGCATCCTGGTGGTCACCCCGTCGAACAGGTTTTCATTCAAAACCATTTTGGCCTGTCGATAAATTCTGGCCGCCTCTTCCGGTGCGATCCATTCTTGCTGTCGGCCTCCCGCGATGCAGACCGAAAAGCGGTCGGAAAGGAGTTTGAGAATCTGATACCTTTTGGGCCGCACTTTTTTGTTTACACTGCCCACAAAGGCCAGGTCATAAATTTTTGTCTCGGCTCGGCCTTGATAGAGCCTGGTGTCAATCCCGACCGGCATCCAACAGGTTTTTGCCAAGGAAACTTCGGACAGCTTTTCAGCGCAATCCTTCTGATCAGCCAGCACCAGGTCAAACAGGGCCGCGTATTCCTTTTGCCAAAAAAAGTTCAAGGGGCCGTCAACCGCATACCAGACTCTGAGCAAAGATGTTTTCCCAAGCCCGGACGGGAAAACCCTGCGGCCCAGGTCATCCGTTAGAATCACGGCTTGAGGTGAACATGGGAGACGGGATAATATATAGGGGATATCAAGCTTATTGGCTGGCAGACATACGTCACAGGACGCATCGCTCCCGGCCCAAAAAACCCGGTGTCCTAACTTTTGTAAAGCATTTTTAAAATAATTACTGCCAAGAAGGAGGAGGTCCATGAGGATTCACACGTTATTGGCTCGGTTATTTTTAGTGAGCCCGCCTTAATTGTGTTTGTTATATATACCAGTTGCATCGCGCTTTTCCCCGGGGCTATCAAGAAATTATGCAACATTTGCGCCATTAAACAGTGGTTTCCACCGCATCGGCGGGGCGTTTTATACGGCCGGGGCTGAATATTACGGATCTGCTCGCAGGTAAATCTTACGAAACATGTAGTTATTCAAGCATACCTCTTGGATTTAATCACGGATACTCGTTACCTAGATGGCTCCTCAATTCATGCCTATTCTTGTTTCGGCTTGATATTTGCAAAGAAAAAGGATATAAATAAACTTAAAGAGTAGCTCAAGTGAAACTGCAAAATAGCTCTAAAAAAACTTTAATTTTTATTCAAGATTTCTCCTTGTTTACCGATAAGAGAAGTGAGGAGGTCGGCGGGTATGACCATCTCCCCGTCTCAAATACAGAAGGTCATGCAGACGTATGGCAAGCAAGTTCGTAATGGCATTCGTATACGGCAGGGGAGAAAAATAAAAAACGATAATACTGAAACTTCAGCTCCGGTTACAGCCAGGGCCAAACGGAGGCAGACTGTAGAACGGGTTGCTTTTGAAATTGTCGCCCGCTTGGTCAATGGAAATTTTCAAACGGATAGTATTGAAAATGAAATCCTTAACCGGTTAAGCCGAGAGCAGGGAGAGAGCTTGAATTTATTGCAAGATAAAGCTACCGGCCAGATTGTCTTCCATGTAGTGAATGATGAACGAGGGGAAATTGTTCGAACGATAGATCAAAAAGAATCTGAAAGGCTGATGCAAAGATTGATCGAAATCACGAAAGAAATCGTAGACCAGACGATGCTTTAAGGAGTGGGGAATGGAAATAAATGAATTTGAATCAAGGGCTAAAATTAAGCGCTATCAAGGCGCTGCCAAGACCGGTCTGGAAGAGACAAAAGCAAAGAAGCAGCCTGATCAGACAACAAATTCGCAAGAATCCTCAGGAGATAAGGTTCAGATTTCACAGCAGTCAAAGGAGATCGCTCGAGCCAAGGAAGTGGCCGAAAGCACTCCAGCCGTACGTCAAGAAAAGGTGGAAGCCATTAAAGCCCAAATTGCCGCGGGTACATACCAGGTTGATGCAGAAGGCGTGGCCGAAAAAATGCTGAGGGAATCATTAAGCGAGTTGGTCTAATTTTTTCCCACAGGGGGGCCTCTAAAAAGTCAGATTTTAAGTAAGCTTAATCGAAATGCAAGGCCCAGGGCTTGGCCCGGGGTTTTTTTATCAATAAATTAACCGGTTTTAATCTTTTTTAGATGTCTTGGATTTCGGTGAAATCAGGGGATGTTGGTGGGAGTAACGCTCATCATCCAGGATAATTTGCCGGACAACTCTGGACTTGGTGTTTATGATGAGTGGTCCCAGTAGGTTGGCGGTCATGTCTTGAGGCCGGCCGTGGGGAACGGTTACAATGACATACAGCGCCATATCTTGTTGCCCTGCGATCCCAAGGTCGGTCAAAACAGCCTCACTTACCTTCACCTCATAGTCTTGTTTGAAAGCGTACGGGTTTGCGATGACAAATGCCAGGTCAGGCCGATTAACGGCTTGAAGCCAAAAAAATGGTGACCCGGGCTTGTGTTCAATAATAACGTATCGTTCCTGGTCAGGAAATCCGATCAGGCCCCCAGGGATCGATACTAGCGTGTGTTCCTCAACCTCAATCTCGCCAAACCGCGTGGTTTTGATCTTCACGACCTACCTCTTTGAACTTTTTTCTTGCTTTTCCCAGAAACTGGTAATCTCAGACAAATCATCAGGAGCCAGGCCGGCGGCTTGCCGGTTCGCCTCCTGAATCCGCTCAAAGATTTCCAGCCGGTGGACTGGAACTATGGCAGGGGCCATAATTCCGAGACGGACTTGTTTGCCCTTGATATCAACGACTTGAATCTTGATATCATCCCCAATTGCAATCGTTTCCCCGGTTTTTCTGGTTAAAATCAGCAATCAGGCCTCCTGCTCTAAAGAAACAATTAAATTATATAACATACCGCTTGTTAAAGGCACAGAAAAAGAAAAAAATTTTTGTTCTCCTGGTCTGGCCGCTGTTTCGAAGCCTTGGCGCTGCGGGCCCGAACCGGTTAATTCGGACTATTTTGAAAATAATATTTAACCAAAGTTAATAATTTTAAAGGTAAAAGAATTTTTATTTGAAAAAAATTAAAGTAATTTTTTAAAAATCCGATTAGAAATTTAAGAAATTGAGTTATTGTTTTCATAAAATTAATCCGAATTGAAGCATGTTGAAATTTCTGATGAAAATTAAAATGAATAATATTTTAAATTCAATTAGTTATAAAATTTAGTATTTTTAAATGTCAATTAACTTTTATTGAAAAAAAGATTGTCTTAATTAAAAAAGAATAAAAAAAAGTTAAAGTTATTAAGAAAATATCCGATAAGATAGTCAAAGATTCCTTAATGAAGGTTTATTAAATTTCACAGGAGACCAGGCATGGAACAACGAATTGAACACAGAGGACTCAGTTCAAAATCCGGTATCTTTTTCCCTACCAACACCCGGGTAACCCATTATGAAAGTATTCAACAAAGGATCAATTTTAATCGGGTCGTCACGGCCAATCATCTTAGCCGGTTTGCTCGGCCTGCGGACCTGGATGAATTTGTACGCGGCGTTTACGCCTTATAAATTTTATTTAAAAGGAGAAAGATCATGGGGTTAGTCATTAATCACAACATGATGGCCATGACGGCGTCTCGGAACCTGGCAAACACCTATTCTTCACTCTCCAAGTCCACGGAGCGTCTTTCTTCTGGTTTGCGTGTCAATTCTGCGGCTGATGACGCGGCAGGTTTGGCAATCCGTGAACTTATGAGAGCGGATATTCAGGTGATACATCAAGGGATCAGAAATGCCAGCGATGGAATTTCTCTGCTTCAGACCGCCGAAGGATCTCTCTCGGTTATAGACGAGAAACTTATTCGGATGAAAGAATTGGCTGAACAGGCCGCCACTGGCACTTACACCACGGCACAGCGCGAAATCATGG
>CAZVRN010000224.1:0-5830 GCA_964629485.1 uncultured Thermodesulfobacteriota bacterium
GGCCGGATATAAATGGCCCCGGCAGGTTGTGTTCACGGAAGCCATTCCAAGGACTCCAATCGGCAAGGTGCTTCGAAGAGCCCTTAGAGAACAAGAGACGGATAAACCGGGGTCGTAGATTCAGTTAGACTTCTTAAAAATTTTCTCCTTTAGCTGAAGCCATTGTCAGGCCTGGATTTAATTTTTTTCCCTTCCGTGATTTTCAAGCCCCTAGGCGGGCATCATCCTGAAATGCGCGCAATCATCAATGACGACATCGACCAGGACCGGCTGGTCCGAGTTGAGAGCTTTCTGGAAAGCCGGTTTGAGTTCCTCCGGTTTTTCCACCAGGATGCTTTCCACGCCAAAGCCCCGGGCAATTTCATGGAATTTGGCCCTGGGATAGACCGTTGCGATGCGGCGTTCAGGTTTCTGGAAATCCATAACATTACCGAGACAGGCGTTGTTCATCACCACCAGCGTTACAGGCAATTTGTATTCCATGGCCATTTCCAGGGTGTAGAGGTGCATCATCAGTCCGCCGTCTCCGCAGACGCCGACGACCTTTTTCCCGGGATTAAGTAACTGAGCGGCCAGGGTCGCGGGCGGGCCATAGCCCACACCGGCCGCGCCGCCCGCAGCAATGAGCTGTCCCGCGGCCTTGGTCTGGAAGTGGTGAGCCATCCACATTCGGTTATTTCCAGCGTCAAGCACGACAATATCTTCCGGGCCAACCTGATCATTCAATTCTTTGACCAATCTTTCAGGGGCAATGGGAACACTATCCGAGCATAAAAACTCCTCGTTGAAAAACTTGGCCTCAGATTTCATTTTTTTCAGGTTTTCCAGGCGCTCTTTGACGTCAAACGGGGCTGATTTGTTTTTCAGGGCGCGAATAATCATTTTCAGCGCAAGTTTGAGGTCAGATGTGACTCCCATTTCAATGGGAAATGTCCAGCCTGTATTGAGGGGTTCAATATCTATCTGGATAATCTTCTGTCTCTTTGGATTGATGAAGTCCGGGGAAAGCATTTTTGTGTTATCCGGGGCGAGGCAGGTGCCGGCTCCGAGGATGAGGTCTGCCTGAGTCACGGTGTCATTAGCTGCTTTTTGCCCTATCTGGCCGATGGTGCCCAGGGCTAAACTGTGGGTTTCCGGGATCGCGCTTTTTCCCAGGTACGTGGTGGCTACGGGAATACCTGTGAGTTCGGCCAGTTCCTGGAGCTCCGCGTACGCCTTGGACCTATGCACGCCCGCCCCGGCGATTATGACCGCGTTCTTGGCGGCCAATAATAAATCTGCGATTTTGTCCGCATCCTCTTGCGAGATACATGGCGGTGAGGTTTTTAAATATTCTGTCAGCGGGTAATATTTAGGATTGGCTTCATCCGGGTTGATTTTGGAAAAGGCCGCAGCCCACTTTACCAGCACGCATGCCGGCCCGGGGCGGCCGGTGACGGCATGTTTGATGGCCAGTTGAATTCCATGAATCACTTCAGAGGCGTTGGTGGCGTAGGTGGTATACTTGGTCATGGATCGCATCATATTCGGGAGGTTAATCGCGCCATACTCACCAGCGGAATTTTGGTAAGGCCCGAACTGGGTAAGGGAGCTGTAATCCGATACGTCGCATATGATCAACATGGGAACGCCCGCAAGATAAGACTCCACGATACCGAACCCACCGCTGGTGCCGATCCAGAGGCCCTGCCCCATCAAGACGGCAGGCTTGCCGGTCAGCCTTCCGTACACGTCGGCCATGCATGCGGCTCCGCCCTCCTGGCGTACCAAAACAGTGCGTATTTTATCTTTTTTATCATTCAGCGCATCAAAGAAAACCCCTGTTCCTCCACCGGGGAGACCGAATACATGATCAATACCGGCATCTATAAGGATGTCGGTAAAAATTGTGCCCACACTCTGCATTATCTTTCCTCCTCAAAACCATACTATATTTTTTTAATTTAATTTATCGTACCAGATAGCGAAGCACAAGCAAATAACCAGTTTTTTTTCACCATGATAAAAAAAGCCGCTGCTCCCGTTTTATACTGCGATGTGCAGCGGCTGTGTCAAGGATGTGGCTGATAAAATTGAAAGAGCTTAATAATCCTTATTTAATCATACTATTACCCAGTGCCTTTTAGTGTTTTTCCATCCAGATTTTTTCACCCATGATAGGTGAGTTGGGATGCCAGTAGAGGTTTGGGTGGACATAGGGCCACCAGACGTTGAATCGATCCTGTGTATACAGATATGTATGGGTGCCATCCTTTATGAGTTCCCGCTGAATTTCATGTATTATCTTAGCCCTTTCTTTCTGATCTAATATTTTTCGCTGTTTGGCGTTTAATTCCCAAACTTTTTGGTTACACCATTTATAAGTGGTGGTGTGTTCAGGCGGGCCGAAGTAATGGTCAATCCAGTCATCCGGGTCATACCCGGCCGTCATCACATGCAGGGATAGCGGATATTTCATTCGATAAACCAGATTAAAGTACTGGGCCATTTCCAGAAGCTTGAGTTCAGCGTTAATGCCCACCGCTTTGAGCATCTCCTGGACCACCTGGGCAGGTTTGGCCATATAGGGAGCGCTCCAGGTGAGTAATTGAGTCGAGAAGCCGTTGGGATAGCCTGCTTCAGCTAAAAGCTTCTTAGCTTTTTCCGGGTTGTATTCGATTTGATCCGCCTCGGTTAATGAATAAGGCGGAAAGTTAGGCACTGTGCCCACCTGCACCGTGCCTGCTCCGCCCCAGGCCAGCTTTAATAATTTCTTTTTATCAATAGCCAAACCCAGGGCCTGTCTAACTCTTCTGTCATTGAAAGGGGGGTCCAGGTCCGCATAAGTCTTGGTGCAGGGCTGGGTCCTCAGCACCCACATGTGAAAACTTTTTCTTCTTTTGATTTTGGCCTGCGGGGCTTTCTTTTTGACCGTAGGTATCTGGAAAAAATAGGCTCCAATTTCATCCATGTCCTTGGCCAAAAAGGCTGCTAGTATCGTCGAGGGGTCTCTCATGATTTTAAGGTGGATTGAATCCAGGTAAGGTAATCCTTTTCTGAAATAATTCGGATTTCTTACCATGGTGATATGGGAACCGCGCACGAATTCCTTCAGCATGAAGGGGCCGGTGCCGATGGCCTTTCGTTTAAGATTACCATATTTATCCACCACCTCCTTGGCCACAATGGCTGACCAGTCAGAGGCCATGTAGTTGATAAAGGGCGCATACGGCTCTTTGGTCTTGAAAATAATTGTATACTTGTCAGGCGTCTCGATAGAAGACACCATGCCTTCAAAATAATATTTATGTTTAAAGTTTGATCTTTTTCCATACATGCCGCTGAGACGTTCGATGCTGTACTTGACGTCGGCCGATGTCAATTCCCGCCCGTTTACCGGGGGAACATCATGAAAACGAACCCCCTTGTGAATCTTGAATTCGTAAGTCAGGTTATCAATCCTTCTCCAGCTTTCAGCCAGATCCAGCTCAACCCCGGACATATCCTTATTCCATCGAATCAGCCGGTTGTTGGTGTTATTGGTTACACTGGTTGTTTGCTGATAAGTTTCCATGTGAGGGTCTAAAGACCTTGGCGGACCCATGGCGCTCCGAAACTTTCCGCCGTATTGCGGCTGGGCGGCGATTGAAATCGCATTCATTCCCAGAACAAAGAACAAAACCGCCATCAGGCAAATGAGAAAAGATACTTTTTGTGCAAATGATGATCTCATCTAATAACCTCCTTACCTTTAGCTTTAAATTTTATTTATTTTGAAATAAAACATTACCACGTAAAGGCCGTTTATTGCTTTTTAAAGAGGCGCTGAAGTTGAATATTTAAAATTTGTTACGAAAAAATTTTTTAATGTGAAAATTTTGAATTAGATGAAATTACTCGGCCAAGAATAAGGTTGATATTATTAGGAGGCAGGATATGTTGTCAAGGCAAAACATAAAAAATCTCGCTCCTTCCGACTGGCTTCAATCAACCCGTTGTGATCTGCCGTCGCTGTATAAACAAATTGAATTTTTTCGTATCTTAAGATAGGCTCCTTTTGGCCGGCGTGACTCGGCTTGCAAATAACCGGCTTTTTAATTTAACAGAAAAAAATAACGTACAGCATAAATTTGCTTTTTAAGAATTTTTTTTTCGTACCTTCAGTGTTAAGAGAACTAGATGTTGGAAGGAGATAATATGCATGGCGTTGGATGAAATATTGCCCAAGGCAATGAAATTATACCCCAATCAACCGGCTATAGTCTGCGGCCAAGTAAGATTGAATTACCAGGACTTCGGAAAACGCGTTTGGCGATTGAGTAATGCCTTAATCGGCCTCGGTTTGAAAAAAGGCAGCCGTCTGGCTATTCTGCACGAAAATTGTCATGTATTTCTGGAAACTTATTTCGCCTGCGCGCATTTGGGGGTTATCTTGGTCTCTCTAAACACCAGGCTTTCTCCAAAAGAATTGAGCGCGATTATTTCGGACAGCGGCGCCGCGGTGTTGATTGCGCAGGCAAAATTCATGAAGACAGTTGAAGACGTGATTTCTTTGACACCGCTTCTCAAGAAAGTGATCTGGACCCAGAGGAACTCCGGGTCTGAAGGTTCCGCAGACACGGATTATGAAGATTTACTTCAAAAACAGGAGACAAGCCCTCCGGCCGGGATTTCTATTACGGCTGACGATATCGCGCATCTTTACTATACCAGCGGCACTACGGGCCGTCCAAAAGGGGTGATGCTGTCGCATAAAAACGTGAAGACCCATGCCCTGGGAACCATTGCTGAACTGCATCTCAAGGACAGTGACCGATGGATCCACGTGGCCCCGCTTTTTCATCTGGCAGACGCATGGGCCACATTTGCTATTACCTGGGTCGGGGGAAGGCATATCCTTGTCCCGACTTTTGATCCAAAGATCGTTTTTGAAGCCATTGAAAAGGAAAGGGTCACCATTACAAACCTGATACCGACCATGCTCAACATGATGGTGAATCATCCTGACGTTAAAAATCATGATTATTCGAGCCTGAGGGCCTTGCTGAGCGGCGGAGCTCCGATTGCCCCGGAAATTGTCCGCAAAATCATTGACACTTTTCATTGTGATTACATTCAAACGTACGGCATGACGGAAACCAGCCCTTATTTAACCCTGTCCATTCTTAAGGATCATCTCAAAGATCTGCCTCGGGAGGAGCAGCTTAAATTCAAAGCAAGCACTGGCAGAGAGTTCATTGCCGTGAGCCTGAAGGTGGTTGACGAGGAGGGCAGGGAGGTGCCTGCGGACAACCAGCACACGGGTGAAATCATAGTTAAGGGGGATACCGTCACCCCGGGATATTGGAATTTGCCTGACGAGACCCAGAAGACCATCCGGGATGGCTGGCTTTACACGGGAGATTTAGCCGTGATTGATGCCGAAGGTTATGTCAACATCGTGGATCGAAAGAAAGACATGATTCTGACGGGCGGCGAGAACGTTTACTCGACTGAGGTGGAGAATGTTCTTTATATGCATCCGGATATCCTGGAGGCGGCTGTAATCGGTGTTCCTGACAGTCATTGGGGGGAGGCGGTCAAGGCCTGCGTGGTTTTGAAAGAAGGGCGCCGGAGGACCGAGGAGGAGATCATTGCCTTTTGCAAGGAGCGACTGGCGCACTATAAGGCCCCCAAAAGCGTGGATTTCATCAAAGCGCTTCCTCTAACCGGGACGGGAAAAATCTATAAGAAAGCCTTGAGGGATCCTTACTGGGCGGACAAAGACAAGCAGGTGAGCTGACTTTGAATTAAATTCCTGTTAGAGACCTTTTAAGAACTTCGGCCCAAGGGGTCTCACCTTGTCATCTCC
>CAZVRN010000225.1:0-5825 GCA_964629485.1 uncultured Thermodesulfobacteriota bacterium
GCACAAAAATTAAAAGGCTGTTCCGCGCTGCCGAGCTGGCTTGTCGTGGTTTTGGCTCCGAATGGCGTGGAAGGCGCCTGCTGTCCGCCGGTCATGCCGTAGTTGAAATTATTCACGCAGATGACTGTCAGGTCCATGTTGCGGCGCGCCGCGTGAATGAAGTGATTTCCGCCGATGGCCAGCAAGTCCCCGTCACCCGACGTCACGAGAACGCAGCTCTCCGGCCGGGCGAGCTTTAATCCGGTGGCAAAAGGAATGGCCCGGCCATGGGTGGTGTGAAATGAATCTAGCTTGATATAACCCGCCATCCTGCCTGTGCAGCCGATCCCGGAGACCATGGCGATATCATCCAGTGGAATTTCGGATTTCTGAATGGCCGTGATCACACAGCTGAAAACCGTGCCTATACCGCAGCCGGGACACCAGATGTGCGGAATGCGGTCTGTTCGTAAAAGTTCATCCTGGGGATGCGATTGTGGAGTTTTTTTTCTCTTTTTCGCGCTCATGACGCCTCCTTCAGCGCTTTCCTGATGGCTTCGAGAATGGTTTTGGACCTGATAACTCCCCCGCCGGCATGGGACACCAGCCGTACCAGGCAGCGTCCCGCGGCGCAGCGTTCCAGCTCAAGAACCATCTGTCCCATATTGATCTCCGCCATAATCATGGCCTTTACTTCCCCGGCCAATTCACGAATAAACCTTTCAGGAAACGGCCAGACCGTGTTCAATTTAACAAACCCGGCGCGAACTCCTTGTTCTCTCGCGTCCATAACGGCCCGTTTGGCCGACCTGGCGCTTATTCCGTAAGAGACCACCACGAGATCAGCATCCTCTATATGATACGTGTCGTAGTCGATAATTTTATCGGCATTTTCCCTGATTTTGGCAATCAGCCTCTGAATCATTTCCTCCTGGGTTGCCGCATCCATGACCGGGTATCCGCGCTCGTCGTGAGTAAGGCCGGTAATGTGCATGCGGTAGCCGTCCCCAAAATTGGCCATGGGTGCCACGAAATCAGAATCCGGCTTATAGGGAAGATATTTTTTCGGGGAGACAGAGGGTTTCCTGCGGTTTACAACCTTGATTTCTTTTTCGGGTGGAATTATCACCCGCTCGACCATATGTCCCACAACCTCGTCCGCCATGATCATGACCGGCAAGCGGTACTGCTCCGCAAGATTAAAAGCCCGGATGGTGAAATCGAACATTTCCTGAGGCGAAGACGGGGAGACCGCAATCAGTTCGTAATCCCCGTGAGACCCCCAGCGCGCCTGCATCATGTCCGCCTGGCCGACCAGCGTGGGCAGGCCGGTGCTGGGCCCGGCTCTTTGCACGTTGCAGACCACGCAGGGAACCTCGGTGCAAGCCCCCAGGCCGATATTTTCCATCATCAGGGAAAACCCCGGCCCCGAAGTGCTGGTCATGGATTTGAGACCTCCCCAGCTTCCCCCGAGGACCGCGGCCATCGCACCCAGTTCATCCTCCATCTGAATAAAAATGCCTCCGACATCAGGCAATCTGCGCGACATGCGCTCCGCCACCTCCGTGGCCGGCGTAATCGGATAGCCGGCGAAAAAGCGGCAGCCCGCGGCCAAGGCGCCTTCACAGCACGCCTCGTCTCCATTCATGAAATGGGCTCCGGTCAATACCGCCTGTGCGGTCACCTTATTCCTCCTGTATCCCGCATAAATGCTTCCTTAATGTTAAATTTTTTTATTTACGCCTTGTCCTCTTCACCTCGAAGCACTATCTTCCAATCAAGAAACACGCGGCCAAGTTGCTTTCTCACCCCTGGTGCGTTCAACCGGTTTCTGAAAGCGTTACCGAGAAGATTGCAAATTCCGGGCAGAGCGATTCGCAGAAGTGGCAGTTGACGCACATTGTCTCGTCTACCACCTCCGGGAAATGATAGCCTTTCACATTAAATAATTTTGACATTTGAAGCACATTACGCGGGCAGTAACTGACGCAGAATTCACAACCCTTGCATCGGTCCCTGATGATAATCACTTTGCCTTTACTAACCTGAATAGCGCCCAGGTCAAGAGGATTTCTCCAAAATCTCATTTCGCTTTCCCCTAACGACACACAGAGAGGCTGGATAATCTTTCGCATGAAGGCTAACAGCCGGCGGGTTCCAAGATACTCGTCGTGTGCTCAGCTTAGCAACCAATTTCTGCTGTTAGATATCACCTAATCCCGAAAAATGCAAATAGAAAAATACGCATAATTAGGCTTATCCTGTCTTTCTTACTACCCGATTTATTTAGCCAAATATGGAGTGAGTAGTTTTTTCTTTAATATTTTGGCGGCCCGGATTTTTCAGCATTTATTGCAGAGGGCTCAATTTTGAGATAGCTTCTAACATTGCCTGAGCAATCCGCCAACCTTATGAACGCGGACACTTCATTTGCTAATTCAACCAGTCGTATTATGTACGAGATAGACAATGCCTCTGGAGAGGTTTGACACCTTAAACGGGAATAGGTTATAAACAGAGAGTATCAAGAGTCAACAAGCCTGGATTGCCCGTGCGTCTTTTACAAGGTCACTTGGGTTCTATATAAATACTCATCGTCTAAATCCGGCTAGGCCGGCGAGCATCATGTAATGGAGGAGGAAATGAATGGTGAAGGGAGAAGTAAAAACAAACAGGAGGTGAAGATCGTCAGAACCACCTCGGCTTTTGACTGCGGAGGGCGGTGCCCTCTCAGGCTTCATGTCAAGGATGGGGTCATTGTCAGGGTCGAGGGTGACGATACAGCCGGGCCTGATGAGCAGCTCCGGGCCTGCCTGAGGTGCCGTGCTTATCGAAAGCATATTCATCATCCGGATCGTCTGAAATATCCCATGAAGCGTGTTGGTCCCAAGGGATCGGGTGAGTTCGAGCGTATTTCATGGGACGAGGCTTACGACACCATCATCGAGAAATTGATGTACGTGAAGGAAAATTTTGGCAACCGCAGTATTTTTCTGGCCACCGGCGGCGGTTACCTGGCGCCGCTTCACAGCGGCGGAGCAGCCATGGCCAGACTTTTTAATCACTTGGGCGGTTACTCTACCAGCTACGGGAACGTCTCCTCCGAGGGTGCGGTCTGGGCCTGCCTGACACAGTATGGTTCGGTCATGGTCGGCCACAGCCGGGAGGATCTGATGAACTCCAAGCTGATCATCTTGTGGGGCTGGGATCCGGCCAGGATGATCTCAGGCACCAATACCATGTATCACCTCATCAAGGCCAAGGAAGCCGGAGCCAAGGTGATTTCCATCAACCCGAGATATTCTGATACCGACGCCGTGGTGGCGGATCAATGGATCCCGATCAAACCTGGCACCGATACGGCCATGATGGTCAGCATGGCTTATGTCATGGTCACCCAAAACCTGCATGATCAGGCCTTCCTGGACAAATACACAGTCGGGTTTGATAAATTCAAGGACTATGTGCTCGGGATTGAGGACGGCGTTGAAAAAACGCCGGCCTGGGCCGAGGCCATCACCGACGTTCCCGCGGCTGTGATAGAACAGCTCGCCCGGGAATACGCCACCACGAAACCGGCGGCCCTGATGGACTGCCAGGGCCCGGCGCGCAGCGCCATCGGCGAACAGTACAATCGCTGCGCCGCGACGCTGTGCGCCATGACCGGCAACGTGGGCCGTCCCGGGGGAAGCGCGGCCGGCGGTTTAATGGGCATTCCCGTAGGGCATATGTTCCGGGCTTCAGGGATACCGGCCGGCAAAAACCCGGCCGAAGCAGGCGGCCCCTCGGTGCGGGGCACGCTGGACCTGAACCTCCGCCTGGTAAAACGGGTGCATATTAACAAGATGCATGACGCCTTTCTCAAGGGTAAGAAAGGCGGGTACCCCTTTGACGTCAAGTTCCTGTGGTCCACGACCAACAATCACCTGAACCAGCTCGGCGACGCCAACAAAGCCGCCAGGGCTTACGCCAGCCTCTATTTTATGGTCGTGCCGGAGCTTTTCATGACTCCCACGGCGAGATACGCCGATATCGTGCTACCGGTAACCAGCCCGGCCGAAAGAAACGATCTCACCCGGCCCTGGCCCTCCGGCCCTTACTATACCTGTATCAACCAGGCCATTGAACCGATAGGCGAGTGCAAATCGGACCTGGACATCGCCACGGACCTGGCGGAGCGGCTTGGCATCAAGGATTTCAGGCCGTATACGGATGAGGAATATCTCAGGATGTTTGTGGAAAAGAACCCGGAAACCGGCCCTCAAATCAAAGACTACGAGAAATTCAGGCGCGAAGGGGTTCACAGGGTCAAACTCCCCGAACCCATTGTAGCCTTCAAAAAAGAGATCGAGGACCCGGAAAACCACCCCTTTCCAACCCCATCCGGGAAGATTGAAATTTTCTCTCAGCGTGCGGCGGATATCGGCGACCCGGAACGGGTTCCGCCCATTCCAAAATACAGGCGTACTAAAGAAGACCGCTTCGATCCGTTGATCGAGAAGTATCCCCTCCAGCTCATCTCCCCTCATCCCAAAACCAGGGATCACTCCTCTTTATACCTGGTGGATTGGCTCCAGGAAGTGGAGCCGCACCGGGCCTGGATCAACCCGGTTGACGCCAGAGCCAGGGGAATCGAGGATGGTGACGAAATTTATGTTTTCAACGACCGGGGGAAGATAGCTATTACCGCCTGGGTGACTGAAAGGATCATCCCGGGCGTCATCAGTATCTCGGAAGGAACCTGGTATAACCCTGACGAGCAGGGTGTTGACCGCGGCGGTTGCGTCAACACGCTGACCAGTGATGATTACTCGCCGGGCGGGGCGGCAACCCTGAAGACCGCTTTAGTTCAGGCAGTGAAGGCTTAGAGGAGGAATCAGATTATGCAAGTCGGCTTTTACTTTGACCAAACCCGGTGCACTGGATGCGGGGCCTGCCAGGTTGCCTGCAAGGACTGGAATGATGTGCCAGCCGGTCCGGAGAAGTGGATGCGGATTTTATATACGGAAAAAGGTACGTTTCCGAACGTGTTCGTCAGTTATCTCATCGGACCGTGTTTCCAATGTATTGATCCTGTTTGTATCCCGGCCTGTCCGGTGGAAGCGATTACCAAGCGGGATGAGGATGGGATTGTGGTGGTAGACAGCCAGGCCTGCCTGGGGAACGAGGAGTGTGACTCTAAGTGCCTGAAGGCCTGTCCGTATGACGCGCCTCAATTTGGGCCGGAACAGGGCTCCAAGATGCGGAAGTGTAATTTCTGCATGGATCGCTGGAGTGAAAACAAACTGCCTGTCTGCGTTGAGGCCTGCCCGGTCAGGGCCCTGGACGCCGGACCGCTTGAGGAGCTTGAAAAAAAGTACGGCCGAATGCAGGAAGCGGAAAGTTTTTCCTACTCAGAAAGGACCAAACCGGCTGTTGTGTTCAAACC
This sequence comes from uncultured Thermodesulfobacteriota bacterium, assembly GCA_964629485.1. Taxonomy (GTDB): domain Bacteria; phylum Desulfobacterota; class Desulfarculia; order Adiutricales; family JAFDHD01; genus JAFDHD01. The sequence continues at coordinate 5,408 of CAZVRN010000225.1, forward strand.
TAAAATCTACAAGGGGGCAAGTTAAGGATTAGAGAATCTAATATTTCATTTTGAGCCGCGATTGCCAAGGCGTGAGGCGGACGGCTTTTTATTTTGAACCGGATGCCGCCTGCTTTATAGAAAAACATGGCAAGGTTTTTGCTTCTTGGAAAAAAAGAGGGTTTCTTGGACGCTGGTGTTTGGACCTGTGCGGTGAGAACATCAAGTAAGATATTTAAACCGGCTTTCGCAAACGGTTCAGTACCGCGCCTCAGGAAATTTCTAACACCCCAAATCCCCTCCCGACCGCCGGACTCCCCCTCCGGCGGTCACTTTATGACGCCGTTTCACTGGAGCGAGGTTTCTGCAAAACCAAATAATATTAAGGACGAAGTTTTGCAGAGGTTATCTAATCGCGAACGTCAAGCTCTCCATGAAA
>CAZVRN010000226.1:0-5785 GCA_964629485.1 uncultured Thermodesulfobacteriota bacterium
AAATCGTACAACTTTTACAATTAAATCAAAAAGTTACCATGTTTTTCAGGGTCGACTAATCTAATACTGCTTTGTAATGGTGGCGCAATGGGAATGCAGAAGCCACATGTACCCTCCAATATCGGCTATGAAAGGAAACTCTGGAAGCAACCTTGATGATTCTGCGAATCAACCACTCCACTGATCGCTTGACTTCTTCACCGTGTATGTAGAATTCCCTGAGTATATGAAGCAGATTATAGGCTAAAAGACCCATCTTGAGGCGAGCCTGGTTTGCTTCAAATTTATGACAACTGGTCTTGTCCTAACGGAGGGTGTTTTTACCTTCCTTTATTCGATTCTCCACATTCGCCCTGCCATTGTATACCTTGACAACCTCTTTGGAAGACAGCCGGGAATTAGTAACGATGAAACCCACCCTTGGAAAAAGTTCATCCAAATGCCATTCGATCTTGCAGACAACTCTGCGAGGTTTGTTCCAACGGCCAGCTTGGTACATAAAATCAAAGACACTGACTTTGATCCCTGAACCAGGCCACCGTCCAGCAGGTCGGTGCAGGTCGTCATGTATCATCTCTTTCAGGGTTTCATTCTGGGGCAAACGAATAAAGTAGGTGACTCGTTTACTTTCACAGTGCTCATATATCTCAGGTTTGGCAAAGGCGGCATCACCTCGAAACCAAAACAATTGAAAGCGTTTCCGATAACGATCCACCAGTGGTTTGATCAAATCAAGTGTACCATCCGCTGAATGAACCTTACCCGGCCTCAAGACTCCGGCCAAAGCGTCACCCTCGCCAGTGAAGGCAAAAATGGGGTGGAAGCACTCTGATCTGAAATGACCGTTATATTTTGATCCTTCCTGGTTTCCGTGAGTAGGATCAACAGTGGAATCCACATCCATGATGAAACGATATTTCCACTTCTTTTTGATCAAAGCATCAGCGGATCGTAAGATAGCCTCATCAAGGGCTTTCAAACTTTCAGCGTTGCCAAGAATGTCATTCTCCAAACGGGAGAGCATAGACTGGCTGGCTCCAAGGTCAGCGTCCTTGCCCAAGGAAAGCCTGAGCGCAGGATCGACACGAAGAAAGTCGGCGTCGTTGCAGTCTTCATATCCGGCGGCCATCTGATAAACCCGTTGCCGAATCATCTGGACGATAGAGTGCTTGGTGTGAGTCGGGGAGCGGGAATCCAAAAGGTCGTCTGCTAATTCTTCGAAAATCCCGAATCGTTCATCTATTTCTCGAAGAAGCAGGAAACCGGTGTCCGATGAAAGCGTTGCACCTTGAAAATCCAGTTTGATACGTCGGTTGAAATCCGGCCTCAAGGTCCTCTTTTTTCTTTCGCCACTAACAGACATCTCTAAATCACCACCTCAATCAATTTTGAACCATTATATCAGATAGTTACGCTATGTCGAAGTGCTTTCTTGGCTAATCTTCCGCATAATCCAGGTTTAATTTATTTCATTTCCTTGGAAACGTCTCTTTCACTCCACTTAAATTCACCCGCAGTCATCTTTTCTTTTTTTATGCTTATTATTTCATCAATATTATCGAAAAAAATTTCAACCAGATCAGGGTCGAAATGTTTTTCCTTTTCTTTGCGAATGATATCTAGGGCTACCTCGATCGGATAAACATCTTTGTAAGAGCGTTTAGATGTCAGGCTGTCGAAAACGTCAATCAACCCCACTATTCTGCCTTCCAGAGGAATTTTTTCTTTGGAAAGCCCTTGTGGATATCCCTTGCCATTCCATTTTTCATGGTGCGAAAGTGCTATTTTTTGAGCAATTTGCAAAACCTCGGCCTTGGAATCCGCGAGGATTTTTGCCCCTATTGTCGTGTGTGTTTTCATGACCTCGAACTCTTGCTTCGTCAATTTGCCGGGTTTGAGCATGATATGATCCGGGATGCCGATTTTACCTATGTCGTGCATGGGCGCCGCATAGCGTAGATTCTGGATCTTTTCATCTGAAAGGCCGTATCCCTTGGCCAGTACAGCGCTGTATAGACTCATGCGGTGGATATGGTCTCCAGTTTCATTGTCCCTGTATTCAGCCGCAACAGCAAGGCGATGAATGGTATCAATATAGGCTTCGTTTAATTCACGGTTGAGATTCCTGAGCTCAGAGATGCTTCTGTTTAGATCATCGGCGTAGCGAAAGAGCTGTTCGGTAATCAGGTAGTTCCTTTCATGTCTTTCAGCTCCATAGATCTTGTTTGGAGCCAGCTCATTTTTTTTCACTTGGTCAATAATTGACGAAAAAGCCTCAAAGGTTTTATCAACCATGAAATGTTTCCTCCATTTTCAGATGCCGGCTTCTTGTAAATTTCTTCAATAAAGCATCCTGTAACAACTGAAACGGGGCATCAGCGTGTATAATACCGACCGGAGTGTTTACTTTGGCGGGCTGCGATCTGGCCATATATGAAAAATTTTCCCCCTTCTTCTCGACTTTCAATGTTTTGAAATCTCTAACTAAAAATTTCATCCACTTTTTTCAAGAGATCAAGTGGACTGAAGGGTTTGACTAGATAATCATCCGCCCCCGAGTCAAATCCCTTCTGTTTATCAGATTCATGGTTTCTAGATGTCAAAATGACAATCTTTGATTTTTCCGTTGGCGGATGATTTTTTAAAATACGTGTCGCCTCGAACCCGTCAATTTTGCCTTCTATGTTAATGTCCATAAATATGAGCTGCGGAATTTCAACTTTTGCTATCTCTATGGCTGACTCTCCGCTGCTGGCTTCGAAAAGCTGAGCTTCTTTTCTCATGAGGGTCCTCTTTACAAGATCCCTCATTAATTTCTCGTCATCTACTATTAAAATTTTTTTAATCATGTCGCTCCATTATCACGATTTACTTAAAAAAGCTTAGGTCGTTTCCAACCCCTATAACCTGCAATCCGGCAAAATCCGTGTGTTTACCTTTTTTCATTTTTATTTTTTAAAATATTCCAGTTTATAAAATGTCTAATATCGTTTGGGGAATCTTGTTCAAAGGCACCACCTTTTCCGCTGCGCCCATATTAATCGCCTCCTTGGGCATTCCAAAGACAACGCAGCTGTCTTCGTCTTGAGCAATAGTATGTGACCCGGCTTGCTTCATCTTCAACAGCCCTTCTGCCCCATCCGATCCCATTCCAGTCATGATAACGCCCAGGGCGTTTGCGCCGGCATATTTAGCCACGGAATTAAACAAGACATCCACTGCCGGTCGCTGATGATGAACCATTGGACCAGTTTTAACCTGAACATAATATCTGGCTCCGTTTCGCCTAAGCAGCATATGGTAGTTGCCCGGGGCAATCAAACATGTCCCGGGCAATACTGAATCGTTGTCCACCGCCTCACGGATATTAATCTGAGAAAGCTCGTTAAGTCTTTTAGCAAAAGCCCTGGTAAAGTTTGCAGGCATATGCTGGACCACAACTATACCCGGGCACGTGACCGGCATACGGGTTAAAACCTGTTTCAAGGCCTCAGTTCCTCCGGTCGAGGCGCCTAAGGCGATTATTTTATTTGTAGTTTGGCTCAATGCATGGCTGGCCACGGCCATTTTTCCAGAGACCGGAGCTCTCTCTTCCAGTTTGGCGACCCTTACACGTGAAGCCGCACGGATTTTATCAGCCAGTTGACTGCTCATATCACTGACCGAGTAAGACGTGCCCGGCTTGGAAACAACATCCACTGCCCCTGATTCCATAGCCTCCAGAGCCATATTACTTCCTTTCGGCGTCAGGGAACTGACAATGATTATCGGCAGCGGGTAATATTTCATTAACTTACGTAAAAAAGTCAGGCCATCCATGCGCGGCATCTCGATATCCAGTGTCAGCACGTCAGGATTTAAATTCAGGATTTTTTCACGCGCCACGTATGGGTTTGGAGCGGTCCCCACCACCTCTATATCCGCCTCCTTTGATAATTCCTGGCTGAATATCTTGCGCACAACAGCAGAATCATCCACAATTAAAACCTTTATCACCAGTTCTCTCCTATTTAAAAATCTTCACATCTGAAGGCCGATACTTTTCATGTTCAGACCGATCACCTCGGTTTATTATTATTTTTTATATATCGTTGGCCTGATATATTTGAATGCGCTCTGAGACCAACTGATACTTTCTGAATGTCCCACAAACAGGTAGCCTCCCCTTGCCAGGGCGTTATAAAACCGCTTCACCAGGTTCGCTTGAAAACGCTTGTCAAAATAAATCAGGACATTGCGGCAGAAAATAACATCAAAAGGCTCCTTGAAAAAAAATGAATCCTTCAGGTTCAAACTGCGAAATGTAACAAAATGCCTGACTTCATCTTTTATCTTAACAAGACCTTTTGCTTTCTCTCCCTTGCCTTTTTTAAAATATCGCTTGAGAATAGACATGGGTATGTCAGCTGTTTTTTCTATTTTGTAAATTCCTTTTCGCGCTGCATTCAGAGCTGTAGTTGACAGGTCTGTCCCTAGAATCTTTATGTTCCATGATCCCGGATTCGGCAAATCATTTAAAAGGGTCATTACAATGGAATATGGTTCTTCGCCCGTGGAACAACCCGCGCTCCAAATTCGAATTCGGGGCGGTCTTCTTTGATTCACTCTGTCTACCAGTTCAGGGATTAGCTCGTTGCTTATAAACAAAAAATGGGACGGTTCTCGGAAAAAACCTGTCAGGTTTGTGGTTATTAAATCCAGCATTCGGCCGATTTCAAAGCCAGTCTCATCCTTAATGATGTGCTGGTAATAACTTTGGAAGGAGTCGAAATTCTTGTCTTGAATGATTTTAAATAACCTGGCCTGAACCAGATTTTTTTTACTTTCATTCAGGCTGATGCCTGCCTTCTCATGAATCAATCTAGAAAATTTGCGAAAATCATTATCGCTGAGTTTAATGTTTTGGGGCATATATACAGACATATTCGAAACTTGAGTACAGTCAGGTTAAGTTCGCCGCAATACTTATGTTTACCTTTCTAGTTTTGTTCTACACTTTTAATATAACTAAAATTTTCGGCTGCCCTGTGAAAATTTTGCTGTAATTCACCCCATTGATGCCTCTAAGAATCAGTAATTTCGTCGAGAATGCGGAAAGCTAAAATTTTACCGGCAGGAATATTCTCAATATTTTGAGGACTTAAATTTGCGCCTGAGGATGAGTTTTATTAAAAGGCGAAGTTTTAAAGCGGCCTCACTGTTGCCTGCATTATCTGTTGCTTGTTCAACCAGGCCCTTTCAGCCGCTTCGATCTGAACGCGGCGAAAATTGTCCGCTGCTTCGAACAAGCCGGCCGCATCAAGGATCAGGCCGACACGGCCATTGCTCAGAATTGTACCTCCAGCTACTCCTTTTATTTCCCTCAAAGTTTCCCCGAGATTTTTTATAACGGCTTCCTGTTTTCCCAGAATTTCATCAACCATAATACAGCGCCGCTCTCCCTCGTTTTCCAGGACTATGACCAGACTTTCGAGTGGCTCTGTTTTTTCGGGAACGATTCCAAAGATCTCGTATAACCGGATCAGCGGTAAATGCTCTCCTCTTATCTCGATTATCTCCGCCTGGTTTTGGATGGCGTGGTAGGCGCTTCTTTGTGGTTTAAACATTTCTCGTATGGCCACGGTGGGGAGGATGTAAATGCTTTCACCAACCCGGACGGTAATCCCTTCAATAATGGCCAGGGTAAGCGGCAGACGTATGTAAAACGTGGACCCCAGGCCGGGCTTGGAAGAGATATCAATTTTACCTTGAAGCTTGTCTATGAATTTCTTAACCACATCCATGC
>CAZVRN010000227.1:0-5763 GCA_964629485.1 uncultured Thermodesulfobacteriota bacterium
GGAACGCCCCGGCGAGCAACAGCTTCGAGGGCCTGCGCGACTTGAGCCAGATTACGGCTTTTTTCTTTCAAGCTCACGACATCCCCCTCTTTCGTTAAATATGAGGGTATATTGACGGCCCGACCGTTCACCAAAATATGTTTATGGGTAACCAGTTGTCGCGCCTGGCTTCTTGAGGTAGCGAATCCCAGGCGATAGACAATATTATCCAAACGACGTTCGAGAAGAACAAGCAGGTTTGTTCCGGTAATGCCTTTTTGCCGTTCCGCCTTGAAAAAATAGGACCGGAACTGTTTTTCCTGAAGACCGTACATCCTTTTAACCTTCTGTTTTTCTCGGAGCTGAATTCCATAATCTGAAATTTTTCTCCTGCGCATGGCATGCTGCCCTGGGGGATAGCTGCGGCGCTCAAAGGCACATTTATCCGTGTAACACCGGTCACCTTTAAGAAATAATTTCATGCTTTCCCGCCGGCAGAGCCGGCAGACGGACCCAGTATATCTGGCCAAATCACAAACCTCCGTTAGAAAAATACTCTTTAGACCCGCCTGCGCTTGGGCGGCCGACAACCATTATGCGGGATAGGAGTTACATCCTTGATAACACTCACCGTCAAGCCGATGACCTGCAGAGCTCTCAACGCAGCTTCCCGTCCCGGTCCAGGCCCCTTGATGTAGACTTCTACCGACCGCATTCCGTTTTCCATGGCTTTTCGTCCCGCATCCTGTGCGGCCAGTTGTGCGGCGAAAGGCGTAGATTTTCTGGAACCTTTAAAGCCCTGCGTGCCCGCGCTTGACCAGGCTATGGTATTGCCGTTCATGTCCGTGAAGGTAATAATTGTATTATTAAAAGTGGACTGAATATGGGCAATTCCATTTGGAATATTCTTTTTTTCTCTTTTTTTCTGGCCTTTTTTTCTTGTTCTGGCCATAATTTCCCCCGAGTCTTACTTTTTTCTCCGGCCGACTACTGATCGGCGGGGTCCCTTTCGGGTTCGAGCGTTGGTATGAGTTCTTTGACCGCGAACGGGCATGGATCTCCGGTGCCGCAATCCTCGATAGGACCCCAAATCCATTAAACGTTTAATGTTCGTTGTTACTTCCCGTCTCAGGTCACCTTCAACCTTGACATTGTTATCAATAACAGTCCTGATCTTGGAAATTTCTTCCTCAGTCAGATCGTCGCTTTTCGTATCCCAATCCACGCCGGCTTTTGTCAGGATCATCTGAGAACTGGACCTTCCTATACCGTAAATATAGGTCAAGGCGATTTCGATTCTTTTATTTTTGGGTAGATCGATCCCTGCTATTCGTGCCAACTTTGCATCCTCCTGGCTTGCCTAACCTTGCCTCTGTTTATGCTTTGGGTTTTCACAAATCACCCGCACCACGTTTTTACGGCGGACAATTTTACATTTATTGCAAATTTTTTTTACTGAACTCCTGACTTTCATCATATATCTCCGTCTAGCATTTAATCTGAACCCTTATCCCAAAACAGCAACAATGCGGTCAAAAATTTCCGGAATTTTGCCTTGGCCGTCAATGGGCCTCAGAAGTCCTTTGCCCCTGTAATATTCAATAAGGGGCTGAGTCTGTTCCGAATATACCTTCAAGCGGGAAGCCACAGTAGTTTCATTGTCGTCATCCCGCTGGTAGAGTTCGCCGCCGCATTTATCGCACACGCCTTCTTTCTGCGGCGGATCAAAAATGACGTGAAACCCCTGGCCGCACTCACGGCATGTCCGCCGGCCAGTCAGGCGAGCCATAAGTTCTTCGTTCGGAACATCAATGCTGATCACATGATCAATGCCCGAATTTCGACTGGACAGTATCTTATCGAGGGCCTCGGCTTGAGCCACTGTCCGCGGGAAACCATCCAGCATGTAGCCTTTCTGACAATCATCCTCTTTCAACCGGTTGTCAATGATACCGATAACGATCTCATCAGGAACAAGCTCTCCGGCATCCATAAATTTCTTGGCCTGAATTCCCAATTCGGTTTGCGCTTTGAGATTGGCTCTCAGAATATCGCCCGTAGAAATCTGGGGAATACCATATTTTTCAACAAGCATCTTAGCCTGCGTGCCTTTACCGGCACCAGGAGGACCGAGTAATACAATATTCATAATACATCCTCGCTTCCAATCAATTTTTGTTATCACCGGGCCCGGCTGGCCATGCCTTTCTTTAAAAATCCTTCATAATGGCGTGTCAGCATATGGGTTTCGATCTGTCCCACAGTGTCAAGAGCGACACCGACGACAATTAGAAGTCCAGTCCCCCCGAAATAAAAGGGAACATTAAAACGCTGGATTAATATACCGGGCAAAACACAGATAGCCGAGACATAAATAGCGCCGCCAAGGGTGATGCGGGTCAATACCCGGTCGATATACTGCGCCGTCGGCTTGCCGGCCCTGATACCCGGAATAGACCCCCCCTGTTTGTTAATATTCTCCGCCACGTCCACCGGATTAAATGTCACCGCGGTATAAAAATAACAAAAGAAAAAGATAAAGGCCACGAACAGGACGTTATAAAGGAGAGCGCCCGGGGAAAGGATCCTTGTAACTTCATCCATATATGGCAGCGGTATAAACTGCACGATCGTGGCCGGAAACATCAGGATCGAAGAGGCGAATATCGGGGGAATGACCCCGGATGAATTGATCTTTAACGGCAGGTGGGTATTCTGCCCGCCGTAGACTCGACGACCGACAACACGTTTGGCGTATTGCACCGGGATACGCCGTTGACCCTGCTCGGCAAAAACAATAACCGCGATCACAAAAACCGCAAATATACCAAGAACCAGAACCAGAATCGGGCCCATTTCACCGGTTTTCACCAGCTGAAAAAGTTTAGCCAGCGCTTCCGGAAGGCGCGCGATGATCCCGGCAAAAATAATGATTGAGATCCCGTTGCCGATACCTTTTTCAGTAATCCGTTCGCCCAGCCACATGATAAAGGCAGTACCTGCGGTCAGGGTTATGACCGTCATTATCCTGAAGGGCCAGCCTGGAATCATGACCACCGGCGACCCATCCGGTCCGGTCATGCTTTCAAGCCCGACGGCAATGGCGAATCCCTGGATAACGGATAAAATAATCGTTCCATATCGAGCATACTGCGTGATTTTTTTCCGCCCGGCCTCACCCTCTTTTTTAAGGCGTTCGAGATGCGGTATAACTACGGTCAACAGTTCAAGAATGATCGAGGCGGAAATATAGGGCATAATGCCCAGGGCAAATACGGAAAATCTTCTCCAAGCGCCGCCGGAGAACATATCCAGGAGGCCGAGGATGTTTGCCCGTTCAAAGAATGTCGCCAGAACCGCCGTGTCCACACCCGGGGTGGGGACATGCACTCCCAGCCGATAAACCGCCAGAAGCGCCAGGGTGAAAAGAACCCTGTTCTTAAGTTCTTTGATCCGAAAAATATTTTGGAATCCGCTGATCAAAATTTCACCCGGATATTATCTCGACCTCTCCGCCGGCCGCTTCAACAGCCGCCTTGGCGCTGGCCGAAGTGCCGTGAACTTTGAGGGTTAAAGGGAAGTCCAGCTTTCCGTGTCCCAGGAGCTTAACCTTATGGCTAGTCTTCTTAATTAAACCCGCAGCGGCCAGGCCTTCCGGATCGACAACACTGCCAGCTTCAAACCTGGCAAGATCCCTGAGGTTAATCAATGAAAATTTTTTCTTGAAAATATTTGTAAAGCCGCGCTTGGGCACCCGCCTATGCAGAGGCATCTGCCCGCCTTCATAACCGGGCCGGACTCTGCCGCCTGAGCGGGACCTCTGCCCTTTATGGCCTCGCCCGCATGTTTTACCCAGGCCGGAGCCGGGGCCTCGACCAACTCTGCGTCGGCTTTTCCGGGCTCCCTCCGGCGGTTTCAATTCATGTAAACGCATCAGGATTTCTCCTCCACCCTGACCAGGTGAGATACTTGTTTAATCATTCCGCGTATTTCAGGAACGTCTTTATGAACAACCGATTTGTTGATTTTGGTCAATCCCAAGGCGCGCACAGTCCGCCTGTGCTTGAGAGGACGACCAATCAGGCTGCGGACTTGCGTAATCCTTAATTCCCTGGCCATATCTATCTTGACCTCCTGCGCAGACGTAAATTATCAACCGGAATGCCTCGTTCAGCCGCCACCGCCTCCGCGTTTCGCAGTGAACGAAGACCTTCGAGGGTAGCCCGGACCACATTGTGAGGGTTATGTGTCCCCAGACATTTAGTCAAGACATCTTTGATGCCTGCGGCTTCAATCACAGCCCGAACCGCTCCTCCGGCGATGACCCCGGTTCCCGGGCTGGCCGGCTTGATCAAGACTCTTCCTGACCCATAATGGCCGATGACCTGGTGAGGAATCGTTGTCTGCTCAAGGTGAATGGGCGTCATGTCCTTCTGAGCCTTCTCAATTCCCTTGCGAATGGCTTCCGGGACTTCGTTGGCCTTGCCCAGGCCGTAACCGACCAGGCCCTTGCCATCTCCAACTACGACAATAGCTGAAAAGGAAAATCTGCGTCCGCCCTTGACCACCTTGGCCACTCGATTTATGAAAACAACTTTTTCAATAAGTCCCGGTTCTTCGATTTCTGTCGTCCGAAGCAAATTAACCCCCTTTTAAAACTCGAGACCGGCCTCACGGGCTCCTTCGGACAAAGCCCGAACTCGACCGTGGTAAAGAAACCCGTTTCGATCAAATACTACCTGTGAGATGCCTTTCTCTTTAGCCTGCGCCCCGATTTTTTCACCAATAAGTTTAGCGGCCTCAACCTTTTTCATCCCTTTGACTTGGTCGCGTAATTTCGGGCTTAAAGTTGAAATTGCGGTCAAGGTTTTACCACTTTCATCATCTATGATTTGAGCATAAATATGTCGAGCGCTGCGAAAAACGCAGAGCCTTGGACGCTCAGCAGTTCCTTTAACTTTCTTGCGAACTCTCTTCTTTCTTTTCAGCCGTGCAAAAACGCGAGGGTTCACGTTAGCCATTTCATTACCTCATTATGCCCGAATTCATTTATCAGGCTTGCTTAACACCAGTTTTACCGACCTTGCGCCGTATGACTTCACCGACATACCTGACGCCTTTACCCTTGTAAGGTTCGGGTTTTCGAAGGGCCCGAATCCGGGCGGCCGTCAGTCCGACCAGTTCCTTATCAGCGCCCTTGATCACGATCCGATTTTGCCTCTCCACGGTGGCGGTGATACCCTCAGGAAGGGGAAATTCTATCGGATGGGAATAACCAAGATGAAAAGTCAGGGTGTCACCCTTAGATTCCACCCGATATCCAACCCCCACGAGTTCGAGTTCTTTAGTAAAACCGGTATGTACCCCTTCAACCATGTTGGCGACCAAGCTCCGAATCAAACCCCACATGGCGCGGGAATCCCTGGTTTCATCACTTGGCAACACCGTGATAACCTGTCCATCAATTTTAAGGATCGCTTTCGGGGGAAGGGTGCGTTTCAACGTAACCTTGTTCCCCTTGACGGTTATAACCGGCGGCTGATAGTCGATGGTCACACCGTCAGGTATTTCAATCGGCTTTTTTCCTACACGTGACATGCCTACTGATCCTCTTTTCTATTTCCGCAGTCGTTTTGTTACCAGACTGAAAAAATAAACTCTCCCCCTACATTCTGACGTCGAGCTTCTTTATCAGTAAGTACTCCCTTGGAGGTGCTCAAAACACCGACCCCAAGCCCGGCAAGCACAAAAGGTATTTTATCCCGCTTGATATACAAACGCCGG
>CAZVRN010000228.1:0-5760 GCA_964629485.1 uncultured Thermodesulfobacteriota bacterium
CTCCGTTTCTCAAGGACCCATCAGAAAAAGAAAGCAGGGAAATATCAGTGGTCGCAAACAAGATGCTGGTTTCAATCGGCCGGGAACTGAATACCAGGAACATGGGCCTTGAAGCCATGGGCCTTGAACTTCACTCCGACGGCCGGGTTGTGACTAACAAGCGCATGGAGACCAATATCCCTGATGTTTACGCCGTGGGAGACATCCTGGGCCCGGAAAAAATCATGCTCGCGCATGTGGCTTCCGCCGAGGCGCTGGTAGCCGTTAAAAACGCCCTGGGCGGGCAGATGGAGATGAACTACGAGGTGGTCCCGGCGGGTATTTTCACCCTCCCGGAAATCGCGGACGTCGGGCTGACTGAAACACAGGCCCGGGAGCGCGGCCTGGATTTTCGCGCGGATACTTTTCTGTTCAGGGGACTCGGCAAGCCCCAGGCCATGGGCGAAATCGCCGGCCAAGTGAAAATCATTTCCCAAGCCGAAACAGGCACGGTCCTGGGCGCCCACATCATCGGCCCCCACGCCACGGACCTCATCGCGGAAACAACCCTGGCCATGAAACTGGGCGCAAGCGTCAAAGACTTAGCTTCCACCATCCACGTCCACCCCAGCCTGTCCGAGGCCGTCATGGAAGCCGCTCACGTTGCGCTTGACGCTCCCCTTCACGCTTTGGCCGGGAAACGACGAAGATAGTTCTGGCCGGGCTCGATGCGCAATCATTGAAATATGTCTAGAGGCTATCTCTAACTTTTTTGATATGGCTTCTAATACTTCCCCGGTTATGAATTTTCGCCTTCCGCCTTCTGGAATCTCGGCGGCCGCGGCCTAAATCCGTCCAATTTACTGCCTCTTTTCCATTGACATTCAAAAACGTCTCTCCTTATACTCCACCCTTAAAAGGGGACCTCTTAAAAACGAGTAATTTTATTGAAATCGCGGAAGGATGACAATGAGTTCGATCAAAGGACGAAATTTTGCAGAGGGCTCAAAAGGGGATTTTTAAAAACCGCCCTCCAGTCCGAAAATACGGGCCGGAATCAAAAGGGCGGTGCAAACAGGGGCCGCGGCGGCGCCAAGAGGATTATGTGCATCAAGTGCGGCTTGAATATTGTGACGCATTTTACGATTATGGAGAGCAGAAGTGGCGATCAAGTTCCGAAAAATTCTCACGACTTCCAAAATGCTTGACCCGAGAGATAATTATACGGAAAAAACAGCGCCTTTGGAATACAGGTTTGATCCTTTGACAAAAGACATGGGCCTGGTCCGGGATTTGCGGTTTAAAAATCCGATCAGAACCGATCTGTCGCCGATTATTGAGAAATCCCTTGAACGGGGCTGCCCTTTTTGCAGGGATACCATTCAGAAGGTGACGCCAAAATTTCCGCCCGGACTGTGCGCGGAAGGAAGAATTACCATTGGCGAAGCGATTGTATTTCCCAATGCGGCGCCTTATATGCAATACAGCGCAGTGACCGCCGTTGGCGCAAAGCATTTCGTGGGATTAGCTGAGTTTTCGCCCGGGCTGTTACGGGACGCGCTGAGGGCCTGCCAGGTTTATTTACAGAAAGTACACGCCTACGATTCAAAAGCCAGGTACTGCGGCATCATGTGGAACTACCTGCCGCCAGCCAACAGCAGCCAGGTGCATCCGCATCTTCAGGTCTATGCCAGCCGTTTCGCCATGGTTTACCAGAAGGAGCTCCTGGACGCTTCGAAGCGGTATTACAAGAGAAACGGATCAAATTTCTGGTCGGATCTTATTGCAGAAGAAGAGCGACTCGGAGAGAGATACGTGGCCGCACTGGGCAATACTGTCTGGTTAACCAGTTTTGTTCCCCGGTCCTTTCAATGTGATGTCCGGGCCGTCTTTCAAGACAGGGAATCCATCCTGACCCTGTCACCCGGTGACCTTAAGGACCTGGCCGAGGGACTGGTTAAGGTTTTCAGATACATGGATGAACAAAACTATTACAGCTTCAACATGTTCATTTATTCGGGGATTGTCGGGGAAAAAAGTTTCTGGACGCAGGCGCGGATTATACAGAGGGGTCCGTTGCCTCCCCTGGATATTTCAGACGCAGGGAACGCGACCCTGCTGGGCGACACCAGAATTGCAATAAAAAGCCCGGAGTTTGTGTGTGAAGGGCTTCGTCCGTATTTTAACTGAAAATATCGCCCCTGGGAAAAGCACCGGAAGCGCGTGACCGTTCAAGGCGCGAGATATTTGCCAGAAACCGCGTTCGCGAGAGAGCGCCTAGGAAGAAAGTATGAGACATTATGTCAGAAATCATACTTTCTTCGTATTGATTCCAAAATTCAGGCAATGTAGAATCAACAAAAACAGACTCGTTTACACTCTTGTTGATATTTGGCCTGAATGAGAAGAAGGCGTTGAGACCGCTTGAAGCCATCAACCGAAACAGAAAGATCTCTTAATGCCTGATAAGGAAAGAAGAAAAATAGAAAGATTTTCCCTGGAACTTCCTGGTCAAATATCGATAGTTGATGTGGGAAAAGAGGATGTCCTTAACCTTTTAACCAGGGATATTTGCGCGGGAGGCGCTTTTTTTCATACAGAGGAACCCCTTCCTGTTGGCACCAACGTCCGAATTGACCTGGTTCTTCCTCTGGAGAGATTAAGAAAGCTGCAAGGTAAAAAGGCGCTTATCAAGGTATCGGGCAAAGTGATTCGAAGCGAAATGCAGGGCATGGCTATCTGTTTCAACGAAGATTTCCAGCTTTCATCGCTGCCCGATGAAGGCGCTGACTAAACCGTCCGGGTAAAGCGCGAAAGGCTGAAGGTTCCTGAAAAAGGAAGGATAAATATTTATGCCCAAGAAAAGCGGCTCTTCTTCCCACGCACCTTGAAATTACAAATCTAAACGATATAATTTTAAATAGAGTAAGAAAAGCACCAAATTCAAAGCGTATTTCACCCGGGGGAATGAAGGCATTTTAAACGGGCGAATACGGCGGGAGGAGAAATTGTACTCCCAAGTATATGATGCAAGGCTTCCCGCCCGTAACAAAATGGAGATAGCAATGGCATCTCATTACAATACAGTCTGTATTGTCGGACCGCGTAAACGAACTAATGAATTAATGGCCTCTTTCCTGAGACGGGAAAAGGATTTTGTATGCCTGGCCGGCTCGGATAACTATCATGTCCCGCCCAAAAACGATAAAGGAAATAAACATTCAAGGCTTATTCTCTGGGATTGCCGAGAACAGCACGAGGAAGATTGCATTCATCATTTTGATTTCAATTACAAAAATGAGCATTCCCGGGATTTAACAGCCTTCTTCAATGTTCGTGACAACACGGGTTTTGAAGAAGACGCCATAACTCGAGGCGTTCGAGGTCTTTTCTACGAATCGGCGCCTTTGGATCACCTGCCCCGGGGAATACGCGCTATCTTTAAAGGGGAACTTTGGCTTTCCAGACGAATGATGAGCGACTGCATTATGAAAAATAATTCACCGATTTCAACCCGCAGAAACAAAGTCTCAAAACTGCTTTCCAAGAGAGAGGCGGAGATTCTCAATCTGCTTGCGACCGGCGCTACAAATGGAGAGATCGCTAAAGAACTCTCTATCAGCTCCTGCACGGTTAAGAGCCATCTTTATAACATTTTCAATAAAATCAATGTACCAAATCGTCTTCAGGCAGCTCTCTGGGCTGGTAAAAATCTGTAATTCAGGCTTGACGCCGCAGTTTCCTTGAAACTGAAACAATGATTCCACGGGGTGAGACGCTGTAAGGCGCACAGGCGGATAATTTTGTCCTTTTTGTCCTTAGGGCTACTAAATTTTATTTTTCCCCGATAAATCGCTTAACCCGGGACCCTGGTTTAAATTTTTTCAAAGATGTGAATAGCCATGGCGGCTTCGCCCTGCCCGATTGTTCCGCCTCCGTTTTCAGACAAGGCGATACGGGCCTTTTCAACCTGCCGCTTTCCGGCTTCACCGCGTAGCTGGGTTACGAGTTCATAAGCCATGGCCAGGCCGGACGCTCCAATGGGATGGCCGCGGGAGATCAGCCCCCCGCTGGTATTGACCGGTATCTTGCCGTCCAGCGAGGTGGCGCCGCTTTCAGCGAAAGGTCCGCCTTCTCCGACCGGGCAAAAACCAAGCTGCTCGACCTGGTGCAATTCTCCGTAGGCGGTTGCGTCATGCACTTCCATGACATCAATGTCCTCGGGCCCCAGTCCGGCCATTTCAAAGGCGATCTTTGCGGCTCGGCGGGTAGCGTCGTTTTCCCCGAACTTGTTTCCGGACTGCATCACGGAAGCCCGGATTAAAACGGCCCGGCCGGTTGGATGCTTTTTCAAAAAGCTTTCAGAACAAAGTATGGCGGCGGCGGAACCGTCTCCAATGGGGGCGCACATGGCCCTGGTCAGGGGATAGGCCACTTCGCGATCATTCATGACCTGTTCAACCGTCTGCGGAAATGTATACTGGGCCAGTGGATTCAGTGTGGAGTTGTTATGCGCCTTGGCCGCGATGACAGCCAGTTGCCGCTGGGTTGTGCCATATTTTGCCATATGCTCCCGGGCGCCTCTGGCGTAAAAATCCATGAAAACGGAATGAGGTTTCTCGGGCGGGAGTTCAAGGCCTTTTTCCCTGGCCTCTTTTTCTTTTTGTTCCCTTTTCTTTCGCGCCTCTTCCTGAATCTGTTTTATCATCTGTCTGGTTTCTTCGACGTCTGTTCCGGAAATGAACCCGTCAAGAGTTTTACGGCTTCCGCCTTTACCGTCGGGTTTAAAGTACATCTTTTCGGTGCCAACAGCCAGGACACAGTCATAAACACCTGCCTTGATAGACATCCAGGCGGAATGAAGGGCAGTGCTTCCGCCGGCGCAGGCGTTTTCCACGTTGATTATGGGAATCTTGTCCAATTTATTTACGGACAGGGCTACCTGGCCCCGAATTGTATGCTGAAATTCCGACATTCCCCAACCGGAATTAGAAAACCAAGCCGCCTGGATATCATCCCTGGTAAGACCGCAGTCATCCAAGGCCAACTGGAAAGACTCGCCGGTCATTTTTTTGACACTTTTTTCGAAATTTTTTCCGAATTTAATCATTCCGACGCCTATAATATAAACATTGTCACCCACCTTGTTCCTCCTTGCTGTACAAAGCCGATTATATGAGATTTTCTTTAAGGCGTAAATCAGATGCCGATTAACAATGAATGGTTTACAGGGGCGGCATCTCCTGCTTCAGGTTTAAGGGCCATAGGTCAATACCTGTTTCTTTATGGCTGCTTTCTGAACCTGGATTATTCCGGCTTTCAAAATTTCATCCATGATATCAATATATTGACCATCGCTTTTTTTAATCCGCATTCCGCGCTTCTTGATAAGCCGCCCGGGTTTCAGCGGTCACTGTTACGAATAATAATGCACTTGGCATTTTTTTTCAATAGAAACCACTGACCCCCTGTAAAGAGGCGACTTAAAAAGAACAATGAATAGAAACAGATATTATATTATTTCGAGGCTTCTTATGAACTTCGTCCTTTAGCTGAACTCATGGGATTTTTCTGCCTTGAGGCAGAGCCCCGGAACGAGAAAATATTCCTGCGGGTTAAATTTTCGCCGGCCGCAATTTCAACATAATTACTGGTTTTGGGAAAGCCCGGCCCGGCTGGTGTGATCTGAAAAAAAATGGGTTCGGCTTGACAAACACCAGGCATTCGTCATACTAATTTTAGGCGACAAACCGATCTTAAGCGCGGACTTTGTGTCAGGCG
>CAZVRN010000229.1:0-5710 GCA_964629485.1 uncultured Thermodesulfobacteriota bacterium
CTCCCAACAACGAAACTTTATCTCCAAACTCTAAACCCAATATGAAAACTCCCTTACAAAGTATCTTGGATAATTTAAGGATCTTCAGCCTGAATGGTCAGCGCTGCTGATGACGTGAGAGGCTTAACAAGATCCGTTTATTTTAAAAAGGGCTGATGATGAGTCTTTGTGCGGGCGGGCGTAAGTTTGTTTACAAGGTGCAAAGTTGTTTGTTTTCCGACTTTCCTTAAGCACCGTCACCTTGATAATTTCAGCGCACACCTTCAGCTAATCAACCCGATTTGTAAACAAAATATCCCGTTTTTCAAGGGAACAAAACGGCTATCGCCGGTAGTGCTTCTTCCAACTGGCGTCTTTATTTTTTATATAATCCTTAATTGCCAGACGTAAAGAGGTCACAGCCAGCCGGGCACAATGCATATGTTCAGGCGGCAGGCCACCCAAGGCGTCAGAAACATCCTGCGCATTTATTTTCAGTGCCTCGGTGATTATTTTGTCTTTGGCTAGCGTGGTGATAGCGCTTCCACAAGCAATGGTATGAGCGCAGCCATCGGTCATAAAGACACATTTGGTAATGCGGTTATCTTTGAGCTGCAGACACAGTTCAATAGTGTCGCCGCAAGATCCCCGGGGAACGCCTCGGCCGTCGGGGTTGGACAGGATACCCAGGTTCTGCGGGGTCAAGGCGTGGTTGAGGAACTGATCAGTGAAACCGAGTTCGAGTGAATTGATATTACTGGTATTTGCTTTTTCCATTTTTCAGTCAAACCGCTTTAAGGATATTTGCTTGGATATTTTCCCTTTTCAGGTTTATTTTTTTTACATCATTCTACGGGCCTAATTTATGGCCATAATACCTACTTGTCAAGCAGGATATTATTTTTATTGCCTGAAATCGATCCGGTCTGACCGAATAAAAAAATTTTTTTGAAAATTTCAGGGATTATCCCGGGGGCCCTGTAAAAACTTGTCCTTTAGCCTGGTTTATTTTCCTTCTTGTAGTGCCTGAGCGGTCAACCGGGATGAGAACGGCGGCATAATTTTCAGCTCGGAAGCTTTGTTGTCCTTCCTTTTTTGTGGCGGCTTTCCAGGCTGAGCAGCCATCTCTTCCAGGCCAGGCCGCCGCCAAAGCCTGTCAAATCCCCGTTGGTTCCCAGGACCCTGTGACAGGGGATAACCAGGCTGATGGGATTGGCTCCGCAGGCCGCGCCCACGGCCCGGGCCGCTTTCGGGCGGCCGATTTCACGGGCCACCTCTCCGTAGCTCATGGTCTGGCCGTAGGGGATTTTCTTAAGGACCTGCCAGACTTCCTTTTGGAAGTCTGTTCCTTTGATATCCAGTGCCAGGTCAAAATCCATGCGGCTGCCTTCCAGATATTCCCGGATTTGCGAGACGGCGCCTGCCCCGGAAGTCTGAATATTCGCGCCGGGGAACCAGCGCCGGGTGAAAGCGGTCAGTTTTGCGAGTTCACCCGGTCCGAAAGCCACGTGAACCAGGCCGTCATGACTCTCAGCCACGAGAAGGGGCCCGGGCGGGGCCTGGATTACCGTGTAACTGATATTCATTTAAAATGCCTCCCCTGTTAGCGTTTTATTAACACGGTCTTGCCGCGCCAAGTTTTCGGCCCTGCCAGGTGTCTCTTTCTTCGAGACGCTGTCTGATGAGAGCTATGGTCTGGTGCTTGTTCCGACTCCAGCCGGGAGCCAAGAGCGTGGCCGGATCGGGGTCTCCGGTCAGACGGTGAATAACCATGGTTGATGGAATGGCTTCGAGAAACCTGACCGCCAGGTCAGCGTACCTTTCCTGGCTGAGGCATTGGAAGCATCCCCGCCGATACATCCCAGCCAGTTCCGTCCCCCTGGAAACATAAAGGGAATGTATCTTGACGCCGTCCAGGTTCAAGCGGGCGATAAAATCTGCCGTAGCCAGAATTTCCCTTTCTTCCTCATGAGGCAGCCCGATGATCACATGGGTCAAAATCTTGATCCCCCGGCCTTGAGCGCGGGAAACCGCCCGGGCGAAATCGGCGGCCGTATGACCTCGATTGATGAAAGCCAGGGTTTGGTCTGAAGCTGACTGCAAGCCGAGTTCCAGCCAGATTTCATAATCCTTCACGTAGCTTTCCAGCAGGTCCAGGGTTTCATCGGGCAGGCAATCAGGCCGCGTGCCAATGGACAGGCCGACAACCGATTCCGGGGCCAGGGCCGTATCCCACATCTCTTTCAGGGTTTCAAGCGGGGCGTACGTATTTGTAAATGACTGGAAGTAGGCTATAAATTTTTCAGCCCGGTTTTTCATGCGGACCAGGCCGCGATCAATTTGTTCTTCCAGCCCCAGGCCGGACCGGGCCGCGCCCGTGCCCGAGCCTTTTTCATCGCAGAAGATACAGCCTCGCCTGGAAAGAGTCCCGTCTCGATTCGGGCAACTGAGCCCGGCGTCAAGGCTGATTTTGGCCACCGGGCCCCCGAATCGTTCTCGCAGGTATCTGCTTAGGCTGAAATATCTCAAGACTGTATTAACCGCCCTGTTTGATTTACGGGCAATGTCCCTTTTTTGGCTTGTGTTGAGACAATCCAGGCGGTAAGGAGCGGCTTTTGTTTTTTCGGGCACGGCCGCGGCCAACGGTGAAGCGGCAGAGGGCTATTTCATCTTTAAAAGCCTTTTTTTAGCAACCCCGCCGGAGTACGTATTGGGATATTCCCTGACCAGCTTCTGCAAAAGCAACTTTGCGCTGGTTTTATCACCAATGTTATAGAAGGAGAAAGCCTGCTTGAGCAGGGCGTTTGAAACTCTCTGGCTCCGGCCGTACTGTTTGATGACCTTCTGGTATTCGAGGATAGCCTCCTCGTATTTCTTCTGCTGATAGTAACACTCGCCTGCGTAAAACTGCGCGTCGGGGGCAAGGCTGGACCTTGGGAATTTTTTTAGAAATTCTTTATATTTCTTTAAAGCGGGCTTATAAAGATTTTTTTTGTACAGCGTTTGGGCGATCTTGTAATACTCTTCCGGCGTTTTGGGCGCGGTTTCCGGTTTGACCGCTTCCTTTTTGACCGCAGTGGTCACGATTGTGCCCGGTTTGACCGCGCTGGGAGCAATGGCTGGCGTCTCGGTCGTGGGCAGGGCAGAGGGCGTCATGGGCGACAATGATAATGTCGCTTCGAGCCTGTCCAGCCGGAGTTTAATAAACTTCAGGTCCTTTTTCAGGGCTGCTACCTCCGGGTTGTTTATGATGTTTTGCCTTTCACTGAGTTCGACCATGTTGGTCAAACGCTGAAGCTCGGAATGCATACGATCCAGTTCCAGCCTCATGTCAGGGAGGTTTTGGCGGGTTTGTTCAAGCCTGCGGTCGAGTTCTGAGTCTCTGAGTTTGCTTTGAGCCTGAAGGTCGTTGATTTCGGCCTTGAGAGCGTTCAGGTCGCGGCTGTTGGCCGCGACTCGGTTTGCCAGCCGATTAAAATCTTCTTGGGTAGTGACGCACCCGGAAAGCCCGATCATACAGACAACCAAGGCTCCTGCTATGAGAAGTCTTTTTTTCATCGGTAATCTTGGTAGTTACTTGCCCGGGAGGGATGACGTTACCCCCCGGGCAACCGGTAATGTTGGTTGTTATTCCCCGCTTATGATTACAAACTGGGCTCTTCGATTTTCCGCCCAGGCTTCCTCGTTGTGAGCCGGGTTGAGAGGTCTTTCTTCGCCGTAAGATATGGTTTCAATGCGGTCTTTGCTGATGCCAAGCGACATTAGATACTTGGCCGCAGCCTTTGCGCGGCGGTCTCCCAGGGCCAGGTTGTAATCAAAGGTGCCTCTTTCATCGCAGTGTCCTTGGATTTCAACAACTATCTTGGGGTGCTTTTTCATGTAATCGGCTTTGGCCTTGAGGATGATTGCAGCGTTCGGTTTGATGTTGTACTTGTCAAAATCAAAGTGGACGTGCTGGTTCAGGAAGATCGCCCTCTCAGCGTAGGCGGCTGCTTTAGCGCGAGCTTCTTCCTGGGCCTTGCGCTTCGCCTCTGCTGCTGCCTTCTTTCTTGCCGCCTCAGCCGCCTTCTTCCTTGCTTCCTCTTCGCGTTTCCTCCGCTCAGCTTCTTGTTTTGCTTTTTCTTCGCTCGAAATAGCGGGTTTCTCGGCGGTTACGGTTTTCTTTGCGCAAGAGGTGAAGTTTAATGCCATGATAGGCAAGATTAAGAGGGCTGCCATAAACAAAATTAATCCATGCCGTTTCATTCTCAAATCTCCTTTGCCTGTTCTCCCGTTTTAACGCTATGTGCCGGGAAAGAGTGGATAAAATATTTAGCTGCCACTTCCTTCATTGATAATTGCCTTAGTATATCTCGGATCATTTTGAAGGTCAAATACTAATCCAAAGAAATTCCTAGTCCGTTCGCGCCGGTGACCAGGCGGGCGCGGTCTGCTCTCCTGGCAGGTCCAGGACCAGGGGACGCTGCCTTTCCCCGTTGGCCGTCATGGTAAAGAGCATTGACCGGCCCAGGCGGTCTGAAGAGAAAACAATCAGTCGTCCATTCGGGGACCAGCAGGGGTTGGTGTCGTTGGCCTCTTCCGAAGTCAATTGTTGTCGGTCGGTGCCATCTGGGTTAATGGTGTATATGTTTAATTTACCTTTATCCGACCCGACATAAACCAGGCGGTCGCCGCGCGGAGACCATTGCGGGTCGGTATTGTATTGGCCATCAAAGGTCACTCGCTGAATTTCGTCACCGGTAATCTTGGAAATGTAAATCTGTGGGCTGCCAGCTCGGTCAGAAACAAAGGCGAAATGTTTTTCGTCCGGGGAAATAGTCGGCGAGACATTGATCCCCCATTGCCCGGTTAACTGGCGTTTTATTCGGCCGAACTTGTCAAGGAGATAAATACTGGAGTAATCTGCCTCGCTGATTGAGACCAGAATGTTTCCGGACGGGGTGAAAGACGGCGAGAGGTATAATTTTTTCGCGGTTGAGATGATCCGCTCCCGGCCGGTTAACAGGTTGCGGATATACATCTTCGGCCTGCCCGTTTTGTAGGAAACGTAGGCGAGTTCGGTTCCGTCATAAGAAAAGGCCGGGCTCAGGTTGAGGGACCGGTTGTCGGTTACCTGAATAATGTCCTTTTGGCCGAATTTCAGGAGAAATAAATTTTTTTTCTGCCCCTGTTTGTTTACAAAGGCGATCGTTGAGCCGAAGACGCCTCTTTCTCCGGTTAGAATCAACATGACTTCATTAATGAAGCGGGTGATCATGGCCTCCCGGTCCCGCAGAACGCTGGTGTAACGCTTTCCCAGGAGCATCCGGCCCTCGAAGACATCGAAAAGTCTCAGTTCGAGAGTGAGCTTGTCCCCCTTGACCTCGAAAGCACCCTTGATCAGAAGCTCGCTTCCGACCATCAGCCAATCCTTAAAATTGATGTTCCCTTCGGTAATGCCCGCTTTTTTGTTCGCTTCGAGAAAGGTGCGCTTGTCCAGCACGATAAACAGCCCGGTCAGGTCCAGGTCGTGGCTGAGAGTTCGAGGAAGTTCCTGGCTGATTTCCGAAGGCGAAGACTCACCTGGCACAAGGGGAACAAAATCGGGTACGGCCAGAGGGATTTTCCTGGTGAAAGGCTGGTTGATATCAATATAAACCCTGCCTGAGGCCGGGCTTCCAAACAGGAAGGTTCCGACGAGCAGACAGATAGCGGCAGTGATAACTTTAGAGAATTTCATGCGCCTCCCTTT